>DATEGV010000233.1:0-9896 GCA_035279925.1 Ktedonobacterales bacterium
GCCGCGCTGCGCCCCATCGTCGAGTCCATCTCGGTCGTTCCCGTCGGCCTCACGAAGTACAACAACATGCTCAAGGTCGGCGCGCTGCCGCCCATGCGCCCATTCACGCGCGACGAATCCGTCGCCGTCGTCGAGCGGGTACAGCCCTATCAGCAGCGGTTCGCAACGGAGCCAGGCGCGCACGGCCAGCCATTCGTCTATCTCTCCGACGAGTGGTACTACGTGACGGAGCGGACCGTCCCGCCCGCGCGCCACTACGGCGCGTACGCGCAGATCGAGAACGGCGTCGGCATGACACGCAAGCTGCTCGACGACTGGAAGGTTGCGCGCCGCTCATTGCGCCGCGAGGAGCGCCCGCGCAAGCTAGCGATCGTCACCAGCGCGATGGCGCGCCCCATCATGGAACGCATCGGCGCCGAAATACACGCGGCCACCGGGCATGATGTGCGTGTGGTGCCCGTCAGCAACGGTTTCTTTGGGTCGCTGGTGACGGTCGCTGGGTTGCTCTGCGGCCAGGACGTTCTGGACGCGCTGGCGGCGACCTGCGCCGATTACGGCCAGGATGACCTGATCCTCGCGCCACGCATCATGCTCGACAACGCCGGCGCGCGCTTTCTCGACGACATGACCATCGCGGACTTCGAGGATCAAGCCCCAGCGCGTGTGCTCTGGGCGAAGTCAGCCGCCGACATAGTGGATGCGCTGCTTGCGGCGCGGGACGAGCCGCTCGCGCTTAGTCGCCGATAGAGGACTGTATGCCCGCGCGCAAGATATCACTGCTTACACTGCTCGGTCTGGCGCTCGTGCTGGTCGCCGGCTGCGGCACCCACGGCTACGCGGCGGCGCTCGCGAAGCCGGTCACGGTGCGCCTCTCGACAACTGGCGGGCAATCGGTCGGCTCCGCCGCGTTCACGCCGATCCACGCCACGCGGTTCGTCGCCTACTACAAGGGCCACCAGGTTCCGCTCACCGGCGCGACGAATCCGGTCGAGGTGCGCAAGGGCAGTTGTCTTGGCCCGACTGTCGCCGCCCTCAGCGATGGGGTGGCGGCGCAACTCAACACGCCAGTCGCCGGTTCGCCCGCGGCCATACAACCGGACCCTGCGGGCGGCATGGACGTCGCCATCGAGCCAGGGGCGCAGTGGTACATCGTGGTCTTCGATCATCCCAACTATCCATCCGCGCAGATCGTCGCCTGCGGCAACGCACTCTCTGGCCGCCAGCAGTACTTTGACTTGTACGAAGCGAGCCGGGGCAGCGCCGGTATCGCGCTCGGAACGGCGCTCATGGCGCCCATCGTCGCCACGCGGCTCGATATTTCACTTACCCAAACCGTCAGCGCGCAGGAGCGGTTCGCGGTCCACGAGGCCAGCTGCGGCGGCGCTGAGTTTGCCAGCGGTACGGTCGCGGGGGGCGGCACGAGCGGCGGCGCCATCATCTTCCGGCCGCTGGATACGCATAACTGGTGGCTCAGCCTGACCACCTCGGCCGGGCAGACGACCTGCTCGCGCGTGAGCGGCGCATAGCGCCTGGAAATCAAGAAAGAGGAGTCGCGATGGCAGAGCCGACCCTGGCGCGGCGGCAGCGCTTACTCCTGCTCGTCTCGCCAACCACCTACCGCGCGGCCGCGTTCATCGAGGCGGCGCAACGGCTCGACGTCGAGCTTGCGCGGGGCATAGATATCCCTACCGGTCTGACGGAGATGTGGGATGTGCCGTTGGCGGTAGATTTCACCAACGTCGCGGTGGCGACTGAGCGTATCGTCGAGTACGCGCGAGCCAATCCGCTCGACGCGATTGTCGCCGTTGACGATGGGGCCACTGTGCTTGCCGCGCGCGCCGCCGCCGCCCTTGGGCTGCCGCACAACCCACCGGAGTCCGCCGAAGCCGCGCAAGACAAAGGCATCATGCGCCGCCTGATGGCCGCCGGTGGCGCCGCCTGCCCTGTTTTTCGGCGTTTCGCGCTCACCGACGACCCGCGCGCGATTGCCGCCAAGGTGACGTTTCCGTGTGTGCTGAAGCCGCTACGCCTCTCGGGCAGCCGGGGTGTCATGCGCGCCGATGATCCCGACCAGTTCGTCGCGGCGTTCTATCGGCTGGAGCGTCTCCTGTTGGGTGATGGCAATCCAGTGGAAGGGACGGAGATCCTCGTCGAGGACTTCATCCCCGGCGTGGAGGTCGCGCTCGAAGGTCTGCTCACAAACGGCGAACTGCACGTGCTGGCCCTCTTCGACAAGCCCGACCCGCTAGACGGTCCATTCTTCGAGGAGACGATCTACGTCACCCCGTCGCGTCTGCCTAATCCGACGCAAGCGGCTATAGGCGCATGCGCCGCGCGGGCGGCCGCCGCCATCGGCCTGCGCGACGGACCCGTCCACGCGGAGCTGCGCGTCAACGACGCGGGCCCGTGGATGCTGGAGATCGCGGGGCGCTCCATCGGTGGCCTCTGCTCAACCATTCTGGAGTTCGGCGCGGGTATGTGCCTGGAAGAGTTGATTCTGCGCCACGCGCTTGGCCGTGAAATACCTTCGTTTAGTCGTGGCGGCGCGGCGGCCGGCGTGATGATGATCCCGATTCCCCGTGGCGGCATCCTGCGCGGCATAGCGGGCGTCGAGGCGGCGCGAGCGGTCGCGCACGTCACGGGCGTCGAGATTACTGCGAAGCTCCACAGCAGTATCATCCCGCTGCCGGAGGGGAACGCGTACCTGGGATTCATCTTCGCCCGCGCCGACGACCCCGTGACCGTGGAGGCCGCGCTGCGCGAGGCCCACGCCGCGCTGCGCTTCGAGATCGCGCCAACCCTGCCCGTCATGCGCGCCGTCGTTTAGCGGATGCTTGCTTTCAGTGGGTTGGGCGCGGCGAGGGCGCGGGCGACGGCGGCGACGAGTCGCGCATAGGTGTCTTGCGAATATCAGGGAAGTTGTTGTACCAGAAGCGATGGCCACCGTCGAGGTACGCCTTCTCGTCTGGATTGAGCGTGATGAGCTTCGTGAAGAGGTCGCTGATGGCGTCGAGATCGCGATAGCACTGGTCCATCACTGCCAGGTCTTTGGGTGAGATCTCGGCCAACGCGCGCGGCGAGACGTGTTGCCAGCGCACGTGGCTCCAGCGCGGTATGGTCTGGTTGAGCAGGCCGGCGCGGACGATCGCTATGAGGTGCGCGTCCTGATCGTCGGGATGGCTCTCCTCTTTGTCCAGGGCGTTCAGTCCCGTCCAGAATGTCGCGAGCGCCTGCTGGTTGTCCTCAAATTCAAGGGAGAGCAGCAGTTGCGCGTTGGCCACCATCTGCCGCTCGACCTCGTTCTGACGCCGCACGGTCAAGTATTGCGTGAGCAGCGCCACCAGCACGCCAGGAACCGACGCGATCAGCAGCGCCGTGACGTAGTCTCCCACCAGGGACGACGCCAGTACGGGTTCCATCGCCGCCTCCTCCACCTGATTCCACTAACCTCCGCCGAATGCCGCACCATACTAGCCGTTCACCTGCGATGTGGCAATACCCTTTTGGGTTTTTCAGGATGGAGTGATCGCCGAACTACGTGGAACCCAACTGGTCCCGTGTCGGCTCCGCTCAGCAGAACCAAGCTTCGGTGAGATGCGGAACGGGACGGCGCATCGGCGCCTCATCGGAGGCGGCGCCGGCGAACGCGGCGCTCGGCGCCATAGCTAGCGTCCGGGCGGCCCGCGCCCGGATCGCGGCAAATACCTCCGCATTGGAGGCGTCCCGCGCCGTCTGCTCCTCCACGAGCGCCGCCAATTCGATCTGTAGGGCGTCCATGCGCGGATCCGGGTGACGCCAGCGATAGGTGAAGTTCTCCTCGTCGAGCGCGCCAAGCCAGCCGGCGGTGTCGTCCGCCTCCAGCAGCGCGGAGCCGGGAGGAACGAGCAGGCGAATCGTATACTGCACCGGCGCGACGTGTTCGACGAGTCCCTGCTCCGCGACGAAATCGAGCACATCCATGTAGTCGCGCGCGGTGGTCCAGGGCGTGAAGGCCACGAGCGTGGGCCGCATAGGGATGTCGGCCTCCTCCAGCACCCGCAACGCCTCGATCACGTCCTGCCGACTATGGCCTTTGCGCAGGTGGCGCAGGACATTCGCGCTGAGCGACTCCACGGCGGAGACGACGAAGGCGCAGCCAAGCTCGCGCAGCTCCGCGAAGACCTGCCGGCGCTCGATGATGTGCTCAATTTTGATGGTCGCGTCGAACGTAATGGTGGGGAACTCGGCGCGCATGGCGCGAACGATAGCGAGTGAGTGGCCGGGACCGTTGAGGAAATCAGGATCCCCGAAGGTGATATGGGTGGCTCCGGCGGCGACCTGCGCGCGAATATCCGCCAGCACGATGTCACGCGGCACGACGAAGAAGCGGCCGCCGTAGATCGGAGTAATCGGGCAGTGGGCGCAGGTGTGCAGGCACCCCCGGCTCGCCTCCACATATCCGGCCGGCGTCGTGTCGCTCCCAGTCGCCAGCCTGGCGTAGCGGTCGAGTGGCGGCAGGCCAGCACGGTCAGGTACGGCGAAGGGAATGCGCGCGATGACAGGCGAGGCAAACGTCGTCCGCGTCCGGACACCTGGTATGGCGGTCTCTGGCAGGTGGCCGTTCTCGCTCGCGGCAAGCGATTGCGCCAGCGCGACAAGCGCCGCCTCGCACTCGCCGCCGATCACGGCGTCCGCGCACGTCCGCAGCAGATACTCGGCGTTCAGCGACGCATAGAGGCCGTAGAAGCAAATCGTCGCTGTCGGATTCACCGCTCGGACCCGCTGCTCCACCCGGACGCCAAGCCGCAGGGCCGTGTGCATCGGAACGGCGATGGCGACGAGTCGCGCTTCGGCAAAATCGGTATCTTGCTGTTCAACGACCGACAGATCCAACAGGCGCGGCGAGAAGCCTGCCGCACGCAGGAGCGCGCCCGGCGACGCCAGGCTCAGGGGTTGATGGCCAAGCTCGTAGGTCGAAACCAGCAGGATCGCGCCGCGTTCGCTCATTTCTTGCGCTGTGGCGCGCCACCTTTGCCGGCGGGCGCTCCGCCCTTGCCGCTCTGGCCCTCCGGGACCCAGCCTTCAGGCATCTGATTCTGGCTACTGAAGAGGAACTCAATCATTTGATCGCGCAACACCTGTCGTGAGTCCGGGTCGGCAAGGTTCAGTCCATAGTGGTTGATGACCAGCCGAGACTGTTCCTGCCACATGTCCCACGCTTCCTGTGAGATGTTGTCGAAGATGCGCTGGCCCAGCTCACCCGCGAATGGGGGCTTCTCCAGACCGGGCAGCTCGCGCCCCAGCTTCGCGCATTGGACCATGCGTGCCATGTGTGTCTGCTCCTATCGGTGTGACGCCGCGCGCTCGATTGGCGCGTGACCTCCTCTATAGCATACTACATGCAACGATGGCGACGCCGCCCTCGCCCAGACACGAGCGCGCCCCGACACCGAGCGGCGTAGTGCTCTCGGCGCGGGGCGTGTTGGTGGAGTCGGAGACTACGGGAAGAATTTCGGGACGTTCGTGTTGTAGAACTCAGCTTCCAGGTATTCGAGCAGGAGCGCGAAGTTCAGAATGTCCACGTCGTTGGCCAGCGCCTTCGAGGGATCGGGACCGCCATTCAGGCTGGCGATGAAGCGCGAGGCCGCCGCGACGATGTCGGCCTGGGTCATCGGCTTGTCGAAGGCGCCGTTCGCGCTGATCGGCGTGCCAAGCAACACGTCGAGGAAGCCGGCGTGCCGCGCCTCGATGGTCAAGATCGAACCGGCCGCCGCCAGATAATCCTTGTTGGAGACAGCGGGCGCGGCCATCAAGTACGCGCCGACGCCGACGTTTTCGAGCGCCTTGGAGACCATCGCGAAGGCATTGATATCTGCCTGCGCGAGGTTCTGGAAGGTCGGCTTGGGTCGCGCGGCCGACTTGAGCGCGCCCGTCAGGAAGGTCACATGCGCGTTCTCATCGCTCTGGATCTCTTGGAACGCTGCCTTGTTGTCGCCGACGGCTTTGAGCGACGCGAGGGTCATACCAGTAACAGCCGTCGTTGCTTTCGCCGCCGGTTTGCTAGACGTGCCGCAGGCGGCCAGGAGCGCGACTGGGCCGACGGCCGCCGCAGTAATGGCCGAGCGCTGGAGCAGCGAGCGCCGGGAGAGGTTGCGCGTGGGAGTCTGGATCGCGGACGCCTCGGAAGGCGCAAAGACGCTCTCGTTAGAGTTCATTGTGGACGGTTCCTCATGCCGAACCCAGCACAATACTGGGATGGTACTGTGATGGATGGTGGAGCGCGCGTCATCTGTCTTCATGAGGGACAGACGCCACGTGGGTGTAGCGAGAGGCATGTGGAGCGCGGTGACATTGTTGGGCATCACTGGCGGCGCCACTGGCCATGTGGCGAGCGCCAAGACCGTTCCGGGACGGTCCGCTTCTCGGCGCGATGTCGTGCGACCACTGCGCGTGTATCGTACGATGTTTCTGCCTCACCATTTACTACACGCTCCCTGCTGGGATGGATGAGGTGGTTGATGAGGTGGTTGATGACGTAGTGTCCGCAAACCTCCATTCCCGCGCGCGGACGAGCGGACGGTGGCCTATGAACGTTGTCTTCTTTGGGATGTCGGGACAGTTCTCGCGTATTCCACTGGACGCACTCATCCAGGCAGGGTACACGGTCAGCCTGATTGTGACGCCGGCGTTGAGCAGGCGGGCCGGCCCTCCGGTCGCGCGTATCCCTCCACCCACCGTGGCGAGTCCGTCCACCCGGCGGAGCCTGCCGCTGCTCGAGCCGATTGCGCCTGGCGGGTTGATGGGCACCGCGGCCAGCCACGCGATACCCGTGATCGAGGCGTCTAAGTTGTCATTACCGGAGCTACTGGATACGGTCGCGGCCAATGCGCCGGAGGTGATGGTGGCGGCCTGTTTTCCGTGGCGGCTGCCAGCGCCGCTGCTCGCGCTCCCGCGACTCGGCTGCCTCAACCTACACCCCTCGCTGCTGCCGGACAATCGCGGACCCGATCCGCTATTCTGGGCGTTCCGGCGCGGCGACGACCGCACGGGCGTCACGGTTCACTTGATGGACGCGGGCTACGACAGTGGCGCCATCGTCGCGCAGCGCGAGATCGCCATCGTGGACGGCGTCACGTTAACAGCATTGGAGCGCGAGTGCGCCGAGGTTGGCGGTCGCCTGCTCGTAGAGGCGGTTGCTGATCTTGCCACCCGCGGAAGCCTCGCCACGCCACAGGACGAGTCGCGGGCCACCGCGTATCCCGCGCCGCGAGCCGAGGACTTCCTCATTAGCCCGCAATGGACGGCGCGCCACTGCGAGAACTTCACGCGCGGGCTGATCGGCTCCGGCCGGCAGATTCTGCTGCGGCTGGCGAACGACCTCTTTCAGGTGATCGAGCCGCTAGGGTACGATGAGAACACGAGTGACCTGGCTGTACCGTACCAATTGCGCGGCGACACCGTGTCGCTCCGGTGCGCGTCGGGTGTCTGGCGCGCGCGGGTCACGCAAATGACCGACTGAGGAATCACATCGTCAGTGAACCGCGCGACGGCAGCGCTGTGGACTCGCTTGCGCTATGCGCGTTCGGAGCCGGCGGCCAGTATTTTATTGACCTCGCCCCACTCACCGGGATCCATTGCGTTCTCGGGCGCTTCGCCTTGCGCCTCCAGCCACCGTTCCGCGTCAATCGCGGCGCGACAGCCATCCCCCGCGGCGGTGACCGCCTGGCGGTAGCGATGGTCGGCCACATCGCCGGCCGCGAAGACACCGGGTACATTGGTCATAGTGAACTCGGTCGTCTCAAGATAGCCTACCGCGTCCATCGCCAGCGCGCCCTTGAAGATCGCCGTGTTCGGGTGATGGCCGATCGCCACGAAGAATCCCTGGACCGGCAGCGTCTGCGTCTGACCGGTCGTCACGTCGCGCAGGACAACCCCCTCAACCGCGTCTTTGCCCAACACATCGGTGACATCGGCGTTGAAGTGGATGGTGATCTTCGGGTTCTCCTGGGCGCGCCGCTGCATGATCTTGCTCGCGCGGAACGTGTCGCGCCGGTGAATCAAATGCACCATTGACGCATATTTCGTCAGAAACAACGCTTCCTCCAGCGCCGTGTCGCCGCCGCCGACGACGGCAAGCTCCCGGTTGCGGAAGAAGGGACCGTCGCAGGTGGCGCAGCCACTGACGCCCCGCCCGTGCAGGCGCTCCTCGTTCGCCAGTCCCAGCCATTTGGCGCTCGCGCCCGTCGCGATGATGATGGCGCGGCCGCGATACTCCTCGTCGGCGGAATCGCCGGTTGCGACCATGAACGGCTGGCGCGTGAAGTCAAAGCGCACGACGTTGCGCGGCAGCATCTCCGCGCCGAAGCGTTTGGCCTGCGCCTCGAACTTGTCCATCATGTCCGGACCCAGGATACCGTCCTCGAAGCCAGGGTAATTCTCGACATCGCTCGTAATCATCAACTGGCCGCCCATCTCCTCACCTTGAATGACGAGAGTGCGCAGATTGGCGCGCGAGGCATAGATCGCCGCGGTATAGCCCGCCGGACCCGAACCAACGATGATGACATCATAGAGCGTCTGCGTTATGCCCGTTGTCGTATCCTCACCCATAGTGGAGCCTTCTCCCTTCGATCCCGCCGCTTGCGCGGTCCGCGTGTGATACCCGCGCATCTCATTATACCATACCCCGGTACGGTATATCAATCACGACCCGTCTCAGAGATTTGTACGGCGCGCGGCCAACTATCTACAATTCTAGGAGGGCGCGCCACGCGCTTCGCCACGATGCCACACAGGAGCAGCGCCAGATGACCGCACTGACACCGGCGACGCCGGCCACACCGCCCGAGCTATTGGCGCCAGGCGATCAGCGACACCAGTTGGCGCGGCGCCTCACCGGCCTGGATCGCGCCATGCTGGTGTTCTACGTCGCGCTGGCGCTCTGCGAGGCCGCGATGGCGATCCTGCGCGCCGGGTGGCCGTCGGCGGTCGCCCTGGACGCCACCTCGCTTCTCGTGTTGCTTGGCTTCTGCGTGATGCGCAGTTGGCGTCGCATTGTCTCTCGGTTGCTCGTACTCGGCATGACCGCCGGCGTCTTCGAGCTCTTCACCGACGCCTCTGGCGAGCGCGTTGTTCACTCGCTGCTCTATCCCGCGCATGAGCCGATGATCTGGGCGTCGCCGGTCTACATGCCGATCGCCTGGACCATCGTCCTCACTGAGCTCGGCTATCTTGCGTGGCGAGCGCCGTCGCTGTTTCCCGCGCTCTCGATGCGTGGGGTGGTCGCGCTCTGCGCGCTGGTCGGCGCGGTAACTGTGCCCTTCTACGAAGAAATGGCGTACTATGCCGGCTGGTGGCGCTACGCCGGCGCGCCACACCTGGGCCACACGCCGCTCTACGTGATCGCGTTCGAGGGACTGGTCGCGGCGATCTTGCCGTTTGTGACCGCCCGGCTGGCGCGGCGTGGCTTTCAGTATGCGGTAACGATGGGCGCAATCGTCGGCGTGTGGATGCCTGTCGTTGCCCTGATCTCCTGGCTTCTGCTTGGACGATAGGAGCGTGACTCGTGAGCGCCGCTATCACTATCCTGCATGTACGCGAACGCTCGCCCCTCGACGTGGAACGCGCGCTTACGGCGATCTTCGCGCGTGAGGGGAGCGACGCTCGCTTGCGTATCGAGGGTACGTATTCAGCCGTATTGGCGCGACTTACCGCGCCGACACTCGAAGCGGGTTTCCGGTATTTGATTGCCAGGCCGCATCCAATCGCGCCGTGGACACCCGTACTCGAGCTCGGCGAACGCGCCAATGGCCTGGACATCGCGCTTTCGCGGGAACTTGCCGGCTGCGATGTCTTTACGGCGACCGCCTATGGCCAGGTATTCGCGGGCTATCGGGCGGCGCGTGGCGGCGCGCTTC
>DATEGV010000234.1:0-2386 GCA_035279925.1 Ktedonobacterales bacterium
GCATCATCTTCCGTCTGCGCGGCCGCGACCCGCTACATCAGCGGCTGATGGCCACCGGTATGCTGCTCCTGTACGTCGTGCTCATCCCGATCATTCTGCTGGCCTCGATCATCCCATCGTTCATCGTCCGCGTGCTGCCGGTCGGCAACGCCAGCCCGATTAAGGGGTTCTTCATCCAGGCTGCCGGTGATGTGTTCTCCGTGCTCGTAGCCTGCCTTTTCTTCGGCGCGGTGTATGTCATCGTGCCAAATCGGCCGGTCCGCTGGGGAGAAGTCTGGAAGGGAACGCTTGTCGCCGCGGTGCTGCTCGTGATCTATGAGACGCTGTTCCCGCTGTATGTCGCGGCGTTCCTTCACCCCAATAACTACGGGTCCACGGCGGGCTTCGCGGTCGTCATCCTGATTTTCTTCTACTACCTGGCGTTCATCATGTTGCTGGGAGCGGAGGTCAACTCATGGATCGTCGGTCAGCGAGCGACCGCCGGAAGCATCACCGCGATTCTCCACGAGGTGCAGGCGCACAACACGACACGCGGCGCGGCGGGTCCGACGGCGGGCATGCCCCAGGAGGACTTGGCCGCCAATGAAGGCGCCGCCGCCATGCGCGACACGCGGAGCGCGATCATCCACGAGCGGCGGGCGCACCGCCACGACGAGCAGCCGCCCAAGTTCGCCGAGTCGGGCGTAGAGGCGCCTGGCTATCATGTCGAAACCGAGGACGAGCGCCGCGCGGTCATCGAGCAAGGCGACGGTCCCGCGCGGGGGCAGGACACCGCCGATCGCGTCGTTCTCGACAAAGCCCAGACTGAGCAGACCATCAAAGACGCGAAAGACGGCACGCTCGCCGATCAGCAGCCAGACGCCACGAACGGTCGTCCGGGCTAGATCCCCGTGAAGGTGGGATGGCGGTACGCGGGGCGTGGCCCGGCATACTCTGGCTGCGCCCGCTCGACCTCGACCGTCGTCTTGATGTTGCCGCGCACGTTGAATTCGCCCACGACACGGATCCAACGCGGGTTTAGCGTGCGCGTCAGATCGTCGAGTATCTCGTTGGTCGCGCCCTCGTGGCTCACCCCACGGTCGCGGAACCCGTTGATATAGAGCTTGAGGCTCTTCAACTCCACAATCGAGACGTCGGGCGCGTAGTCAATCACCATCGTCGCGAAATCGGGATAGCCGGAACGCGGACATAAGCAGGTGAACTCCGGAATCTCGAAGTGGACGATATAATCTCGGTCAGGATATGGATTCGGCCAGGGTTCGAGGTGGTTCTGCTCGATGTCGCGCTGACCATACTTGGCGGACGGGCGCGCCGGCGTGGATTCGCTCATAGTCGTGCTGCTGTCTCCTCAGGCTCAAAGCATATTGGCGGGCGTGTGACGCCCACGATAGTTCACTGTATTGTATCGCGCGGGACGCGACACTGCGCTGTGGATCAGCGTGACGAGAAAGGCGCGTGATCTCATGGCGCATACAAACGCGCACGCTGTCGGCGTCATTCTCTGCGCTGGGCGGGGCGCGCGCATGGGAGCCGCGCAGAACAAGGTGTTCCTGCCGCTGGCCGGCGAGTCGCTGCTGACCTATTCGGCGCGCGCATTCGCCGCGTCACCCGCGATAGACGAGTTGCTCTTCGTCGCGCACCCTGACGAGATCGAGCGGGTTCGGCGCGAGGTCGTTCAGCATGGTGGGCTGACCAAGACGCGGGATATCATCGCCGGCGGCGCGACGCGCCACCAGTCTGAGGAGCGCGCGTTGGCGTCCCTGCGCCCAGACATCGAAGCGGGACGGGTGGATGTCCTGCTGATCCACGACGCGGCGCGACCATTCGTTCGTGTCGCTGACATCGAGGCGCTCGTCGTAGCGGCTCGCGAGCATCGGGCCGCGCTACTGGCCGCGCCGGTCGGCGCCGATGAGGTGATCGCGCGGGTGAGCGACGACGGCGAGATTGTGGCTACGTTTGCATCCGCCGAACTCTACCGGGCGCAGACTCCACAGGCGTTCGACGCCACACTGCTGCTGGCCGTCTACGCGCAGGCTCGCGCCGCCGGCTTCGAGGGTACAGACACCGCTTCCTCAGTCGAGCGCGCTGGAGTCGCGGTGCGCGTGGTTGCGGGCCCCGGCGCCAACTTCAAAGTGACCACCGCACAGGACCTTGCGCGCGCGGAGACGCTCCTGCGTATCGCCCGCCCGTCAACCGGCTCGTAGCGCGAGCGCGAGAAACTACGTACGTATGCTGTGAGTGTGGAAATCAAGCCGGTTTGCGCGGTCATGCGCCGCCATGGACATGGCTTGTCGTTCCCTTGACTTTGGGCACGTCAGACCATATAGTTAACTGATTGTGGGGAAGCTGGCCCCAACACGGGTCCGATACGTCGAGCCGCCTCCTC
>DATEGV010000235.1:0-5894 GCA_035279925.1 Ktedonobacterales bacterium
TACAACGCCGCGTAGCCGCCGTACACATGACCGAACAGGTGCAGCGGATAAATACTCGAGGCGAAGTGCGCGGTCACCTTTGGGGTGGCCTGTAGGTACGCCATGTAGGTTCCCGTGAGCATGCCCACAGCCCAGCCAATGAGCAACGCCCAACGATGGAACCACCTGGTGAACAGACCGAAGACGATGGCCGGGAACGTCTGGAGAATCCAGACGCCGCCAAGGAGCTGGAAGTTGATCGCGTCCTGGATCGGCAGCAAGAGGACGAACCCTAGCGCGCCCGCCTTCACGAAGAGTGAGACGAGCTTGGCGACCTTAGATTCTTCCTGCGGCGTCGCGTCGCGGCGGATGTACTCTTTGTAGATGTTGCGCGTGAAGAGATTCGCCGCCGCGATGGACATGATGGCCGCTGGCACCAGCGCGCCGATCGCGATGGCCGCGAACGCGACGCCCACGAACCACTGCGGGAAGACTTGCAGGAAGAGCGCCGGCACCGCCCACTGCCCGCCGAACTTCGCGTTCTTTGCGACACCGGCCGCAAAGGCCATGAAGCCGAAGAGCGCGATCAATCCCAGCACAAACGAGTACGCGGGCAGCAACGCCGTATTCCGCTTGATGACTCGACCGTTTTTGGCGGCCAGCGTCCCCGTAATGGAGTGTGGATACATGAACAACGCCAGCGCGGACCCGAGCGCGAGGGTCGAGAACGCCAGGTACCCGGTGCGTGTGCTTGAGTCGGAGGAGAGCACTAGACTTGGCTTACCCTTGACGTTCGATGGGATCGCCTTGAACATGCGCGTGAAGCCGTCGCCCCACGAGCCGTTGCCGCCGAGATGGGTGCTCAGGTACATCGGGATGGCGATGACCGCGACGATCACGGTGAGGTAAATCAGCGCGTCTTTGACCAGCGCGATGAGCGCGGGCGCGCGCAGTCCGCTGAAGTAGGTATACGCGGCGAGGATTACGAAAGCGATGACCAGCGGCCAGTCACCGGTGACACCCATCGCGGCCAGCACCACCTCGATACCGACAAGCTGCAGGGCGATGTAGGGCATGGTCGCGAGGATGCCGGTGAACGCTACGGCGAGCGCCAGGCCGTGGCTATCGAAGCGTCCGCGCACGAAGTCGGCGGGTGTGACGTATCCGTGCTTGTGGCAGACCTGCCAGAGCCGAGGCATGATGACGAAGACAATGGGGTACGTGATGATGGTGTAGGGAAGGGCGAAGAGCCCAACGGCGCCGGCGGAATAGACCAGCGCGGGTACCGCGACGAAGGTGTACGCGGTGTACAGGTCACCGCCGAGGAGGAACCAGGTGACTACGGTGCCAAACCGGCGACCGGCAAGCCCCCATTCGTCGAGGAGGCCAAGGTCGCCGCGCCGCCAGCGAGCGGCGACGAATCCGAGAACTGTCACCAGCGCGAAGAGAATGATGAAGACTATCAGCGCGGTTGACTTCATTCGTGGCTCCTTTGGGTAGGAGTGTTGAGGCCGTTGTACGACTCGTGTGATCCGCGCGCGCGCATGCGAGTGTCAGCGCGTGGCATAGTACACCGCGCCGGTAATCAGCACACCGAGGATGACCCACGCGAACTGATACCAGTAGAAAAAGGGGATGCCGCCGAGATGCGGAGACGTTCCCGCATAGAACGGGATCCACAGCAACGCCACAAACGGAATGACGAGCGGAAGAAGCAAATACCACTTCCCCCTTCTGGTTGCCGGCTGTTCGTTTACCATCCGCGTTCCCTTTCCGACAAACGCGACGCCTCGATGGGTCGCCTCAGCAGCAAGCGTACACAAGTGATGTTCCTATGTCAAGACCCGCCGCGCCTCATTTCTGGCCGTTTTTTTGCGTGTGGCGAGTAGTCAGCGGCTGCGCGTCGAGCGGACGGCCACGAACGTACCGCCCGTTGGCTCCGCGGCGCGTGGAGACGAACACCGTCCTCTCGATCATGTATCGCCCAGACTTCTAGCACGACGGGAGACCCAGATGCGGTACAGTACGGCTTCTAAGGCGCGCACGCTGACGCTGCCGACCGTCCGGTCTACCCAACCATCAACCACTGTCTGGCTCTCTGTAGTCCACATGTTGGCGCTCGCTTGGCGGCTGACGCGCTGGCTCTGGGTCGCCGCTATTTGTCTGCCTCTTGCCGCCTATGCGCTTCGGACCGTCCCGCATATCGGCGACCTGCGACTTTTTACCTGGCTTCGCGCGCAACCCGGGGTCGCCAGCGCCGCGCTCGCCGTGTGCGTGCTGGTGGCGCTCTGCGGCGTGCTTGCGAACTGGCTGGAATGGATAACGGTACGCGACGACCTCGCGCCATTCGTCCTCAAGCGCGCCGGCGCCCTCTCCGGCTCCGACTACGTGCCGCGCTATGCGCGCACCGTCTATGCGCCCAGACGAGACGCGCATGAGAACTCCGACGCCGACGCGCTGGCTTGGATCGCGCTCCGACTCGCGGCGCGGCGCAGGTCGCTCCTTTCCGCGGACGCTCCGCTGGGCATCTGCGTCTACGGCCGGCCGGGCGATGGCAAGACGCGGCTGGCGTGGGAGGTTCTGCAAGCGGAGCTGCCGCGCTGGACATTCCTGCGCTGGCCGCACCGGCCGCTGCCGGCGCTCGATCTGCGCCGCTACCGTGGACGGCGCATAGTCCTCTGGTTGGATGACGCGCACGAGTTCGCCAATCCCAACGAGGCGGTGATTTTGAACGATCTCCCCCGTCGCTGCGCGCTCGCGCACATTCGGCTCGTCATCGTGGCGACCTGCCGCAACGGCGCGGACGAGTCGCGCGCCTGCGCTCACCTGGGCGGTGTGTTCGAGCGGCTCGCGCCCATACGGCCCGCGCCGCTCTCCGGCGAGGACGCGGACGCGCTCGCCTTGGCGCTCGAGAAACAGGGGATGCGCGTTCAACGCGACCAGTTTACGAGCACACCGGCTTCGCTCATTTTTGGATTGCGCGCGCTGCGTACCCTGACGTATCCGGCGCTGCCCGAACCGGCGCGACAGACGCTCGCCGCACTGAAGCTGCTGCGGTCGGCCGGCGTGTTCGCCTATCCCGTGTCAACGGTACGCGCAACCGCAATCGAGGTCTTTGACCTTGCGCCGGCCACATGGAACGAGGCCTACGCCACGCTCATCAGAAGTGGGTTCCTCCGGCGTGGTGGCCGATCGCCGAGCGGCGAACCGCTGATCGAGCCGTCGGCGAAGGTAATTCTGGACGTTGCCGTGCCCGACTATCTGACTCGCAACGGCGAGGCGAGCGAAGACTGGCCGTGGCTGCAGGAGGCGATGGAGCGGCGGCGCGACGCGGAAGGTCTGATGTGTCTGGGGAACGCGCTGAGTGAATTACGCACCGGAGGCGGCCCGTTCCTGCCGTACGATCCGCGCACGAGCAAGCAACTCGCCGTGACCTGTTTTCGCGCCGCGCTGGAGTACTCGCCGCGCAACCGCGCGCCACATGATTGGGCGGTCACGCAGGCCAATCTGGGCCTCGCGCTCTACCGCCAGGCCGAGCTTGCCACGGCGTACATGCGCGCGGACCTCCAACGGCAGTCGGCGGCAGCCTACCGGGCGGCGCTCGAAATCATCACACGCGAAACCATGCCGGCGGAGTGGGCGATGGTCCAACTGAGCCTCGCCTCCGTCTACAAGGTGCGCGCGAAGGACGCCGTCTATGCCGGGGATGTGGAGGTCGCATGCGCGGCGCTGCGTGACGCCTGGCGGTATGTCGAAAACGCGCTTACGGCATACACACTCGACGCTGACCCGGTGCGTTACCGGCAGAGTCTGCAAGCGCGCGAGGGCATTCTGGACGCCATGCGCGAACTGGACTGCAATCCCGGTGACCGCGACGACGGCCGGGACTGACTATCCCGGCGGCCAGGCGAGCGTTCGACCTCCCAGCACGTGAAGGTGCAGGTGAAAGACACTCTGGCCGGCGTCCGGCCCAACATTCCATACGAGCCGGTACCCTGACTCGGCGACACCCTGCTCCCGCGCCACTTGGTTCGCCGCCTGAATGAGCGCGACGAGCACGTCGCCGTTCAGTGCTTCAGGGGCGTTGACGCCAGCGATGTGCGCTCGCGGAATGATGAGGACGTGCAGGGGAGCCTGTGGATTGACATCCCGGAAGGCGACTACATCATTATTGGCGAGCACCTGCGTCGCCGGTATCTTACCGTCGGCGATGCGACAAAACAGACACGAATCGCGGTCGTGCTCGCTCATGCGCGCATGCCACCTTTCCTGTACGGTAAAACGAGTCCGTCTCGCGGCCTACAATGGCCGGCGCACGGGACGAGAAGCGGGCGGCCATCCGGTTCGCTAGTAGCGGATCATGCGGAGAAACTCGCGCGGCGTCGCGCCGAAGCGATCGCGCAGAAACGTGCGGCCGGCGGACGTAAAGTACACGCGGGAGCCGGTGGCCAGGCTGCGTTGGACGCGGGCAAGCACGCCGGCCTCACCCCAGAGGGGGTAGCGGCGATCGCGAAATAGCAGGAGGATGCGCGCGGCGGTCGCCGCGGCAACCGGTGCGCAGACGCCGATCACCTGCTGCGAAAACGCATGACTCAGTCCCGCGATAGGCGGGGGGGTGATGACGTAGAGATTGGCGTAGACGATGCACGCCAGCACGACCGCGGCAGCCGCGAGTTGCGCGACGATCCGACGCGCGGCCGGTTGCCGCAGGGACACGACGGTGACGCCAAGCGGCCCAACCCCGAAGCAGACGAGCGATGGCTCGCGCGTGATCGCGACGAGTGAGTAGGTCAAGTGATAGGCCACGAGCCAGAGCAGCACGACCGCCACGAAGTAGAGCGTGTGAATATGGACGGTCATCGGCGCCTCCCCTGGTGACTCAGCAGCCGGGCGAAACTCAATCGAGCGTTCTTATCACTATTATGCTTCCTGGAGCGCAAAATTGCGAGTGGCGCTTATGATCTCCACTCGGCGAGGAAGGATTCCAGGTCGTCAGGCAGCGGAGTGTCGAAGACCATCCACTCGCCGGTACGTGGATGCGCCAGTTCCAGGTGCGCGGCGTGAAGAAACTGGCGTGGTGGCTGAGGCGGCTGCGGACGCCCATACACCGCGTCGCCCACTACCGGATGGTGGATCGCCGCCAGGTGCACGCGAATCTGATGCGTTCGTCCGGTTTCGAGCCGCACGTCCAGCAGCGTCCGTCCACGATGGCTCTCAGCGACGTGGAAATGCGTGCGCGCCGCTCGTCCTCCGCGCGCCTCGCTCACCACAGCCATCCGCTGTCGCATGCGCGGGTCGCGCCCGATAGGCGCCTCCACGACGCCATCCGAGACCGCGAAGTGCCCCTCGACCAGCGCAATGTAGCGTTTCACCATGCTCCGCCGCTTCATCTGGTCTGCGAGGTCCGCATGAGCGCGGGCCGTCTTCGCGATGACGAGTAAACCGGAGGTGTCCTTGTCGAGGCGATGCACGATGCCGGGCCGGCTCTCGTCCTCGCCACCTTCTACGTCGGGGACGTGCTCGAGCAGAGCATCTACGAGCGTGCCGGCGCTGTGGCCAGGCGCGGGATGGACAACCACGCCAGCTTGCTTGTTCACCACCAACATATCGTCGTCTTCGTAGACGACTTGTAGCGCGGGAGCGTCCCGCGCGCCACGCGGCGCGCGCGCAGCGGAGACGGTGGACTCGCCCGCGCGGACCTCGATGCGCATACCGGTCTCCAGCAGGAGGCTCGATTTGGCAGCGCGCCCGTTGACTCGCACCTGGCCGGCGCGAATCGCCGCGCTCGCCCGCGTGCGCGAGTAGCCCGGCAAGAGCTGGGTAAGGGCGACATCCAGGCGTTGGCCCACAAGATTGCTCGGCGTCTCCAGGACTATCTCAGTTGGCGCGTATGAGCTCTCCGCGCGCGGGTCGTC
>DATEGV010000236.1:0-4511 GCA_035279925.1 Ktedonobacterales bacterium
CGGAAAGCTGTTCGCGCAGCCGCTCACGCTCTTCATCGGTGAGCGCCAGCCGGGCCAGCAGGGCGACATGATCCACGGTGTCGCGGTCAATGCTCATCAGGGAATCTCCACGCTTACTTCGAATTCAATGGCGTATGCCGAAGTTGGCGAACGTCTCGCTGGCTACCCTCCATGTCACGTCCAACGTCTCCACCTCCGCCGCCGAGGGCCCACGACGCAGCGATTCCAGGAACGTCTCAAGATTGCGACGCGTACCCTCCGCAATCACCTCCACGCCGCCGTCCGCGCGATTGCGCGCATATCCGCGCAGCCCAAGCGCCGAGGCCTCGCGCCGCGCGAAGAAGCGGTAGCCGACGCCCTGCACGCGCCCACGCACGACGGCGGTCACTCTCATGTTGCGAGGCTCAGTCGCGCTCATGCCGTCGTACTCCGTCGCGCTCATGGTCAGCGCCGCGCGGGCGCCGCTTCATCATAGTGCGCCGGGACGCCTGTTCGCAAGTCGCGCGGCTGACGCCACCTACGGCGCGTGGCCGGCAAGCACGTCGAACTGCGCGCGAAGTTGCCGGTAGGTGTTCGCCAGGTAGTCGGGCATCACCTTGGTGTCGGCGAGCACCGGCATGAAGTTGGTGTCGCCATTCCAGCGTGGTACGACATGTAGGTGCACATGGTCTTTGATGCCCGCGCCAGCGACGGTTCCCTGATTGATGCCCATATTGTAGCCCTGAGGGTTCATAGCTCCGCGCAGAGCGGCCAGGGACAACTGCGCAGTGGTCATCATCTCCGCCAGGGTCTCCACGTCCAGCTCCTCGATGCTGGGAACGTGCGCGTAGGGCGCAATCATCACATGGCCGTTGTTGTAGGGGTAGAGATTCATCAGCACGAAGCATCGCTGTCCACGATACGGCAGCAGATTCGCCTCGTCGTCGCTGGACGCGGCTTTCTCGCAGAAGACGCAGGCGCCCGGCGCCGCGCCAGTTCCGTCAATGTAGGTCATGCGCCACGGCGCCCAAAGCTGATCCATGCCCAAGCTCTCCCTCGTCTGTGCCGTTACGCCAATACGCGCCAGCCTGGCATCGATCCGCGCCGTTCCTCCAGCCACGCGCGCCGTATCGTCCGTTCACATAGGTCCGCATCGGCCGCGTCGTCAGGGGCTGCCAAGTATGTTGGGACCGAAGTAGCCGATCAAAAAGAAGAGCAGAAAGAGCAATAGACCGTAGACCAACAGGCGACCGAGACTGACTGAGCCGAGCGCCGATTCGAGCCAGGGCCAGCGCCGCGTGAGTGATGGCGCCTGAGGGCGGTCCCAGGCGGGCGGTCGCGGCTGTCCCGGGCCACGCGACGGGCGTGCGCGGGCGTCGAGCGGGTGAGACGGCAGAGCCAGACGCGAAGGACCCATCTTCGCCGTGGGCTGGCTAGGCGTCCATCCGGCGCCACGACCCGGAACCGGGTCCGCGACCGTCGGGGCGCTCGGTGAGCCGGAGTCGCGGCCCAACTGCGCGGGCCAGCGGCGTACCGGGCCCAATGTCTCCTCGACGGACCACGCGGCCTCACGAGCCACCGCCTCGCGCGCGACTCGTAACGCGGGCGGCGTCAGCGCCGGCGCAGGCGCCCGGTCACTGGCAAGGAATGCCGCGACCGCATTCAGTTCCGCCACGAGCGCCTCCGCGTCCGCGAGCGCCTCGGGATGCTCGTCCAGCGCGCAGCGCCACACGAGGTCTCGCAACGCGGGCGGCACATCGCGTCGAAACCGGCGCGTTGGTCCCTGGCCGGCGTTGTCATTGGCGCGCGCCTGCTCAGAGAGCACCTGCCAGAGCAGTAGCCCAACGGCGCGGACATCGTCGCTCGCGCTCGGCGGCTGTGGCGCGGACGCGCGCATTGCCGGGCGGTCCGGCGCGTCCAGATCAATGATCTCCGCGTCCGTGGCGACATAAGCCTCACGCGCGGATTGCGTCTGCTTCGCGAAGTAGAGCGTGTCCGGTGGCAAGCCAAAATTGTTGATCCGCACCGTCGCTTGCCTGTCAATCAGTATGGCCGCCGGCGTGAGGTCGCCATGCACGATGTCGTGCGCGTGGGCATAGGCCAGCGCGCGTGCGATCTGCGCCGCGAGGTCCACCGCGCGCCCGCTCGGAACGCCGTCGCGCGCGTACGCGGCCAGCGGACGGGCCAGCACGTGCTCCTGCACGAGATAGAGCGCGTCACCGTGTACGACGGCGTCATAGGTGGCGATGACCACCGGGTGCGTGAAGGCGGCCGTGAGGTGCAGCGCCGCGCGATAGACGCCCGCCAGCTCAGGCGGAATCACCTTGACGACGACGGAGCGATGGAGCACGGTGTCGCGCCCGCGATACACGGCGCAGAGGGTTCCCTGTGCCAATGGCTCGTCAATGTGATACCGGTTGAGCAACCGTACCCCAGAATGACTGCGTTCTGCTGCCACGTCGTCTCTCTCGCTACCTCTACAGGACATCTTCACGGTCTCATGGATTATGCCACCCGCCTTGTGTGATGCGCTAGCCGGCTGGCCTTGCCCACTGTGCGCGCCGTTCCGCCAGCAGACGCGCTCCCTCGAGGACGGCGCGCGTTCCCAGGCGGGAGGGTACTACGGTCACAGGCGCCACGAACCCGCGTGTCCACTCCCGCAGTCGCTCCTGGATGCGCGCGATGAGGCTGTCCCACTGACCAGCGAAAGGCCCGTCCAGCACGATGATCGCGGGATCCAGGACGGCGGTGAGGTTCGCCAGCGCCGACGCGAGGCCATCCACAGCCGCGCCGATGACCGCTGCCGCGATGGGGTCGCCTTCGTCGGCCAGGTGCACCACCTGGGCGGCCGTCAGCGCTTCCGCGCGCCGGTTCGTGATACGTAGAACCGCGTCAAGACTCGTGTCAGAGTCGGAGGCCCGTCCAATCATGGCGCGCACGATGGACTGCGCGGACGCCACTGGATCGAGATGCCCCTCGGCCCCGCACGCGCAGCGCGGTCCACTCGCGGCGACGCGCCAATGCCCGATCTGCCCGGCGAGGTCGTGCGCTCCCTGTACCACCTCGCCGCCGACCACGTAGGCCGAGGTTATTTGTCTCCCCATAGCGACGTACAGCGCATTCTCGCTCCCTGCGGCCGCGCCCAGCGCGCACTCCGCGACGGCGGCGGCGTTGGTCGCGTTTTCGACGGTCACGACCGCGAAGAGTTCTTTGAGACGCTCGCCGAGCGGCAGCTCGACCCAATCGGGGAGGCCCTGCGCTGAGTGGACGACACCAGTGGCGGGGTTGACCCGACCCCGCAGCGCGACGCCCAGCGACACCGGGGCGGGTATGCCCTGGCGCTCCGGCGTGTCTAGCAGCCCCGCGTCCCGGAGTGCGCGCAGCGCGAAATCGGCGAGGGTGTGATGGGCGTCGTCGGCGCTGAGAGGCGTGGCGCGTCGTTCCTGGATGTGCCTGCCGTCCGGCGCGCTGCCGACGAGGGCGCTGAGGCGCGTGCCGGCGTCGGCGATCTCCACCGCGACGGAGAGCGGGGGCGCCGGCCAGGGGGAATCCGATGTGGACATGGGCGCGCCTTTCTGACGACCGGGAGTGGCGACCGCACTATAGCACAGGTCGGCGGCTGGTACAATCGAGTGGGAGGACGAAGAGCACGGAGGGCATATGCCGGACTATGGACACGGGCCAGAGCCTGCGCTGACGCCTGACCTCAGTGCGGCGCTGGAGGCGCGAGGCGTCACCGCGCTCGATGAGGTGAGCCTGCGTCTGGCGCTGGAGCAGCGTGTTCCGGGCTACAATCTCTTTCGACTGACGCCAGCGGCCGCCAAACGCTGGAAGTGCCGCTATCGCCTGATGTTCGAGGCGGGATATGTGGATGGCCAGTCTGTCGTGGAGGTCTACGCGCGCGGGCTGCTCAGTCTGCCGGCGGAGCCGGAAACGGAAGCATGAGCTCGGCATAGGCCGCTGAGGCGAGCGCGGCAAGGCGCCGGATCTCCGCGTTGGCAACGACCCCGGCTTCGGTGATGACGGCGGTCACGAGATCGGCTGGGGTCACGTCGAAGGCAATAGTATTGACGATCAGCCCGGTTGGAGGAGCCGCAAGAAGCGTCTCTGGGGGCAGCGACTCAAGCGCCAAGGGAAGTTCGGTCGGGGCGATCTTGAGCGTCTCGCAGACGACGTAGAATGGGACGCCTGCCGCGCGCGCCGCCAGCGCCAACGGGAATGACCCGACTTTGTTCATCACCGATCCGTCAGAACGCACGCTATCCGCGCCGATCACCACCGCGTTCGCTGCGCGCGCCATCAGCCCGCAGGCGGCGTCCGCGACGAGCGTCACGTCCCACCCGTCCGCTAGAAGTGAGCGCGCCAATGTCACCCCCTCCCCGCCAGGGCGCGACTCTCCGACGATGACGCGGCGCTCCGTACTCGACGCGGCGACAGCGCGCAAGGTCGCTTCGACGGTCGCGGAGCGGCTGTGGGTGTAGAGAGGGCCCGTCAGTAGCGGCGCGGCATGAGTGGCAATCGTCGGACCGGCG
>DATEGV010000237.1:0-7892 GCA_035279925.1 Ktedonobacterales bacterium
GCCATAGGCGATCACTGGACGGCCACACGCCTGCGCCTCGACCGGCGTGATACCGAAGTCGTCCTCGCCGGGGAAGATGAAAGCACGGCAGCGCGACAACTGCTGGCGCACGTCATCATCGGAGAGGTGGCCGAAGAACGTGACACTCTTGCCCGCCATACGCTTGAGCCGGCGCTCATCGCGGCCCGTCCCGATAACATGCAGCGGCAGCCCAAGCAGCGAGAAAGCCTTGACCGCAAGATCAATCCGCTTGTACGGAATCAAGCGCGAGACGACCAGGAAGTAGTCGTCATGCTGGGGTGAGATGTAGTAGCGCGACGTGTCCACCGGCGGCGGGATGAACGCGGCTTCGCGGCGATAATACTTGGCGATGCGCGCGGCGACGGCGGGCGAGTTGGCGATGAAGTAATCCACACGCGCGGCGGTCGCGTAGTCCCAGTTGCGCAGCCACGTGATGAACAGCGGCAGGATCGTGCGGCCGAACCGGCCAATGCGCTCGCGCTCGGCGTAGTCCTCGTAGCTCCACGCCCAGCGCATCGGCGTGTGACAGTAGGAGATGTGCAGGGCCTCAGGGCGCGTCACGATGCCCTTGGCAAAGGCGCTGCTGTCGCTGATGACGAGATCGTACGCGCGCAGGTCCAGGCGCTCGAAGGCGTAGGGGTAGAGCGGCAGGAACGGCTGATGGTGGCGCTTGACGAACGGCAGGCGCTGCATGAAGCTGGTGCGGATGTCCATCGAGCGGAAGCGTTTGTCCACGCGGCGCGCGTCGTAGATTGACGTATAAATGGGCGCCTGGGGAAACAACTCATGCAGACTCAGCAGAACCTTCTCCGCTCCGCCCATCTGATTCAAATAGTCGTGGACCAGGGCTACCCGCATGCGTGACTCCTCATGTGCCGTTCGTCGTATTGTGCCGAATCCGGGTGAATCAGTGCCCCTGCCGTGCGCCGGCCCTTCAGGGCCGCGAGGACGGAGTTGGCGCTAATACGCGCCCCGCCGGCTGAGCACCGCCGGGATCGTCTGAAAGAGAATCTGAATATCGAGCCGCAGCCGCCAGTTCTCGATGTAATACAGGTCCATCAGAACCATCTCATCAAAATCAATGTCGCTGCGCCCACGCACCTGCCAGAGTCCGGTGATGCCGGGCGGCATCTCAAGGCGCGCCTTCTCCCAGTCCTCGTACCGCTCGTATTCGTCGGGCACGGGCGGCCGTGGGCCGACCAGACTCATCTCGCCACGCAGCACATTGAGGATCTGCGGCAGCTCATCTATACTCGTGCGGCGAATGAAGCGACCGACACGTGTACGGCGAGGATCGTGCTTCAACTTGAACTTACCGCGCTCGTCGCCGCCGTTCTGCTCGCGCAGACTCTGGAGCATCTGGTCGGCGTTTGTATGCATCGAGCGGAACTTGTAACATCCAAAAGGCTGCCCGCGATACCCCAGCCGTGTCTGCTTCAACAGCACCGGCCCCGGCGAATCCAGTTTGATCGCCAGCGAGATCAGCGCCCACAACGGAGCCGTCAGTATCAACGCCGCGAGCGCGCCGAGCACGTCAATCAACCGCTTCACCCGGTACTGCCACGTGTTGGTCAGGCTGCGGCGCAGGCCGATCAGCGGGATGCCTTCGATGGCGTCCACGTCGATGCGCGAGAGGCTCAGCTCGTACAGGTCCGGGACGAGCTTGAAGTCGGCGCCCGCCCGCTCGCAGACGCGCACCGCGCGCATGATCTGCTGGTGCTGGTGCGAAGGTAGGGCGATCACAACGTCGGAGATGCGATTGCCGCGAATGACCGTATCCAGGTCGCGCATCGTGCCGAGCACCTTGAAGCGGCCGAAGTCGCTGGGTGGCTCATCGCTGTCTTGGATGAAGCCGACGACGCGGTAACCCAGATACGTGCTGGCGGCGATTTGCTGCATCATCAGCTTCCCCAGGCGACTGGAGCCGACGACGATCAAGTTCGTGAGGCCGACGCCGCGCTTATAGAGCCCGCTCAGGATGAGCGCGATGACAAGCCGCGCCAGGGAGACGCCAACGATAACGGTGATCCACGTGAACGCGACCAGACTGCGGTTCTGATCCACAAACAGGTCGGTGCCGTGAAAGACGTAGTTGTAGGCCGAGAAGATCGCAAAAGCCATCGTGGTCGTACCCGCGATGGTCCAGAATTGCTTGAACCATGTCCCGGTGGAGCGCAGCCGGTAGAGGCCGCGAATGGTGAAGCTGGCGAGCATGCCCACCGTCACCAGGATCTCCAGACTCTGGAACTTGGCAAACGGCTCCGGGACGAAGACCGTGGTGATGGCCACTCCTCGCAGGGCGACGTACCGCACATAGTAGGCGACGATGACGGCGACGTTGAGCATCACCACATCCAGGCCCGCCATCGCCAGCCGCCCCAGCGCCAGTCGAACGCCGCGCTTACGCAGCCGGTCTTCGACGCTATAGACGGGCAGTACTGGGCGCGCTTGCGCCGCCGGCCAGATCGCGGCCGGCTGTGTGACGTCTGTGGGCGCGCTCATGGCTGCCTGCAATTGCTGCTGATCTACGTCCACCGCACTACCTTCCCCGCTTTGCGTCGCGACCGCGTCCGAGTTCAGCCGCCTCGCGATATACGTCCGCGTAGGCGACGGCCATGCGCGCCACCGAAAACCGGCTTGTCCAGCGGGGGCCCTCGCTTCGGGCGCGTGCTCGCGCGCTCGAATCTAGCAGGACACCTCGCATGGCATGTGCCAGACTGCTCACGTCGTCCGGGGCGACCTGAATCGCCACTGGCCCGCCAGCTTCGGGCAGGCTCGACACGTTCGATGTCACGGTGGGCACGCCACAGGCAAGCGCCTCCGCGACAGGCAATCCGAACCCTTCGTACACCGACGGGTAGACGAAGAGTTCCGCGCCAGCGTACCACAACGGCTGATCTTCGCGCGCGATATAGCCAGCAAGGGTGATGCGCCTTTCCAAGCCCAGCGTGTTGATGCGTTCGATCACCGCCTGGTAGTACCATCCCTTGCCGCCCGCGAGCACCAACTGTGGCGTCTCGGGCAGCTCCGCGCGCAGTGTGGCGTACGCCTCGATCAGCGTGAGTAGATTCTTGCGCGGCTCCAGCGTGCCCAGAAACAACAGGTAGCGGTCGGGCAGGGCATTGCGCGCGCGAAACGCCGCCAGCGTCGCGGGGTCGTCGGTTGGCGTGAAGTCCGCGTCAATGGCGGGATAGACCACACGGACCCGTTCCTCTGGCGCCTGGAAGCGTTCCACGAGGTCGCGCTTGGTGCTCTCGGAGTCGGCGGCGACGAGGGTCGCGGCGCGCGTGCTACGGCGCGTGAACGTGTGCTGGTAGATGCGGCGCGCGGGGCGAAAGTGCTCTGGATACCGCTCGAAAGCAAGATCATGCACGGTGACGACGCTGGCGCAGGGAACGCGCTCCGGCAGGACATTGACCGGCGAATGAAACACGTCAACCCGTTCGCGGCGTAACGTGGCGGGCAGCGCGAACTGCTCCCAGGCGATGCGTTGCTGCGGCCGACTCGTCGCCCAACGCGCCGGAGACAAGCGTAGGCGCGGCGTCGAGGCGAGCGGAGTCTTGGCGGCGGCGACGGCCTCGGCGCCGTTGATGTATGCGGTGTAGCGCTGGTCTCCATCGAGATGGCTCAGGCCGTCCAGCAGCGCATACGTGAAGCGGCTCACCCCGGCGTTGCGATACGTCTGGCCGAAGGAGACGAGTTGCGCGTTGATGCCTACGCTGAGCGACCGACTGCTCGAAGTGCTCACATCTCGCTCCTCAAACGTGCGCGCGATTTGTACTTGCCATAACGACCATGCGAAACCCGAAGTAACGACGCCTCCAATGCCATTGCCGCATTCAGCCCGCGCGTCTGAGCAATCGCCGCGCCAGCGGCAGGCCGCGCGACCAGCCGGCGTAGAGCAGCGGATGGTAGACGGCGTCGAAGGCGCCGATCCAGGTGGTGTCGGCCGGCCCGAATCCCTGCTTGAACTGCGATATGCCTTCGTTGACTCGCCCATTCAGGTCGTAGATCGCGTAGCCGGCAGCTTGCATCTCCTGGATGGCGCGCCACTTCAGGAGATAATTGCTCTTCCACTCCTGCCCCGCGTCCGCGACGCCGCCATAGAACTCGACCGCCAGCCGGCCCGCGCAGACCATCCACAGGAACGAGAGCGGCTCGCCATGCCGGAACGCGACGTAGAGATACTGCCGATCGGCGGGGTACTGGCTGAACAATCGCTCGTAGTATGCGCGCGGGTGCAGGCCGAAGCGCGCGCGCCGCGCCGTCTCCTCGTACATCCTATAGCACGCGGCCAGATGCTCGCCCGTGGTGTCGCGGACGATCTCAGTCTCCTCGCGCTCGGCCTTGCGGATGTACTGGCGCGTCTTGCCGCGCATGTTGGCCAGGATCGCGTCGGGTGTCTTGGCGAGGTCAAGAGTATACGTATCCGCGACCTGGATGGTTTCGGTGGTGGGAGCGAAGCCGGCGGCGGTGAGGGCGTGCGTCGTGCCGGTTGGCCACGCGGGATCCGCCTTGCAGAAGATGGCGCGCTGCTCGCGTGCGTGCCGCTTCAGCGCCCGTGCGAGCTCGCGTAGGGCGTCGGCGTCATCCGGCGTGGCGACGGGGCCACGCGGAACGTAGGTCATCGTGACGGGCAGGCCGGGCAGCGCGCGTGTCAGCACCTGCGCGCCGGCGCGGAACCCCGCCGCGTCATAGACGGCGAGGCGATGCGCTTTCCAGCCGGAGGCCGCCTTCACCTCACCCCAGCCCCAGCACTGGAGCGGATGCCCGAATGGATGCGCCGCGACACAGCGATCCCACTCCTCCGCCGCCACCTCACGCAGTTCCATGCCATCGCCTTCTCTTGCCGCCATCACCGGCGCCGGTCTCGCGTCCCGTCCATACAGGGTAGCGCAGTCTCGGTGTTCCGGCAACCCACGCTAGGACGATCATCCCGCGCGACGCTGCCAGGAATCCGCAAGCGAACGGTCACATTCGTCGCCAAGGGAACGATACTCTTAGTGGACGACGGGATGGCGTCCGCGTGTCGCCTCTTGCGCGTCTTTACGCCAATGTGACCCAGCGCGTTTTACGTGGTGTACACCATTTCACAGCGGCGGCGCCGGCCCGGTGTGAGAGAATACCGTCGTGGGGTTCGCTTGACCCGCCAGCCAACCCGCACTACACTTAGGTGCATACCACCATGCGAGAGGGGACCCGTGGGACGTATCGGATGGGCGCCAATTGATTCTACGCGACACGCGCGCGGCTCGCGAACGCTGACTGTGGTGTTCGCGCTGCTCTGCGCGCCGATTGTGCTGGCAAGCTGCGGTGGCGTCGCCAAGTCGCCGGTGGGCAAGGCGGCGGTGGTCGTGACGACCACGACGACTCAGGCAAGCAATATGTTTGATCCCAGCGTCGGCGCGCCTCTGCCCAACAATCGCATCGTCGCCGCCTACGGGATCGTCGGCGGTGGTCCGCCCAACGGGCCGGCCTCAACCCTCGACAGCCTGGCCGCCTTCCTGCCACAGTTACAGCAGCTTGGGCAACAGTACGCCGCGCTCGATCCGATTCATCCAGTCAAGCTGGGCATTGACCTCGTTGTCAACGTGCTTCAGCCGTGCGGTGACTTCCCGAAGTGGTGCGCCTCCTGGGTGGACGACCAGACCATGCAAGCGTACATTGATTACTGCCAGCAGCACAATCTGCTGCTCTTCTTCGATGTCCAGCTAGGCACGGAGCCGGTCTCGGACGCCGTGACCAACCATCTGGCGACGTACCTGACCAAGTACCCGTTTACCGAGCTGGCGCTGGATACCGAGTTCCACTTTCCCAACACGCCCGATGGCTACGCCAAAGCTCAGGGCTATCCCTGCTGCCTGGGCTGGATGAACGCCAGCGAGATCAACTGGGCCATCAACGACCTGGCGCAGATCTCCGTGCAGAACCGCGTGCCGCGCAAGGTGCTGATCGTCCACCAGTGGAACCCCGCCGTCCTGCCCGACAAGGATGGTGTCAAGCTCAATCCGAACGTTTCCATTGTGCTGCAATCAGATGGTTTCGGCGGCTACGACAACAAGCTCGGCGATTATCAGGTCTTCGTGCAGCAAGACCTGCTTGAGTACGGCGGGTACAAGCTGTTCTACGACTACTGTCCCGGCAGTTGCCTCGCCTACGACATTGACGCCAACGGCAACGCGCAGGTGCAGTCGCCACAGGACGTGCTGAACCTGTTCCCGCAGCCCCTCTTTGTCTCCTATCAGTAATGGACATGGCGTCGCGGCGCCCGCAATCGAAGGAGCTACGACCAGGTGATCTCTTTGTCCCGCAAGGCTCGGCGTCTTGCCCCCTTGTTGGTCGCCCTTTTCGTTGTCTGGCTCTCTGGATGCAGCATCGGCAGCCATCCCGATAAGACGCTGACCATCGCCACCGTCTTCCCACAGTCCGGCGCGAACGCGGCCATCGGGCGCTCCATGCAAGACGCGGTGGACCTCGCGGCCAAGCAGAGCGCGCCGCTGCCCAATGGCTTCAAGCTCACCGTCGCGCACACCGACGAGGCCGCCGGTTCCCGGGACGCGGATGTCGCGCGGCTGCTTGGCGACCACCATGTGATGGCGATTGTCGGCCCGATGAACAGTGACAGCGCCGCCACGCTCGTGCCGATGATCGAGCACTCTGGCGTCGCCACCATCAGCCCATCCGCGACGCTCCCCGGGCTCACCCAGGCGGCCGCCGCGACCGCCGAAGGACTCGATTTCTCGCAGTTGCACCCGCAAGGCTCGGCGGTGGCGTTCTTTCGCCTCGCCGCGACCGATGATGTCATCGGCAAGGCGGTGGCGGATGTGGCCGTCGGTTCCACGCAGTCCAACGGGCTAGGCGCGCAGTCGGTGTTCATTGTGGATGACGGCACGCCCTCCGCGAAGGCCATGACCGCCGCGTTCGCGCTCGAACTGAAGGCGAAGCAGGGCAGCGTCGCGGGCCAGAAATCACTAGTGACCGGCGCGCAGGACAACACGCAGAGCATCGTCTCCGCCATCGTGGACGCCGACCCCAGCATCGTCTTCTTCGCAGGCGACACGGCGGCCGGCGCTGAGCTGCGCGCGACCCTCTCGCTCACGGGCGCGCCTCAGCTTGTGGTGCTGGCGGCGGGGCCAATCGCCAACGACCCCACCTGGAGCGCGACCGTCGGCGTCACCCCAGCGGCCGGTTATACCTCCGCGCTGCTGCCACACCCCGATCTCTCCACGATGACCGGCGCCAAGACCTTCGCGACGGCGTTCCAGGCGGCGTATCCGAACGACACCGCGCTGCCCCAGAGCGCGCTGGCCTATGACGCGGCGATGGACGAGATCACCGCCATCAGCACGGCCCTCAAAGGCGCCAACGGCAAGCCCATCACGCGCGGCGCCGTCCTCGGCCTCGTCACCTCGACCAAATATCCTGGCGTAACGGGCACGCTCGCGTTCTCCGCCACCGGCGACAACACGGCGCCGCTTGGGTTCGCGCTCTACTCCTGCGATACGAAGGGCGCCTGGACGTACAAGGCCGCTATTCCGCTGGGGTAGCGCGTCGAACTCGGCTGATTGTTCGCGTGGCGACGGGCATCAGCCCGCTGTCCGCCCCGTGCGCCGGCCATTCATGGTCGCAAGCGACATCCGTTGGGTCACGTGCGCCGGCCATGTATGTCCGCGAGGGAGTTATCGCCGTGAAAACTGGCGCCCTGGTTGCAAGGATAGCTCGCCGTGATCACATGTCGAGCGCCTCCGCGGTGGCCACGCGGGGCGGTCTCGGTCTTAGAGTCAAAAGCGCCTCAGACCAAGGAGGACTGCACATGCCAGCGTTCAGTGATCTCAGCGTGAACTTCACACTCAACAACCTCGAACTACTGC
>DATEGV010000238.1:0-4046 GCA_035279925.1 Ktedonobacterales bacterium
TCGTATGCATAGATCCTCCCTCCTCATACTTCCACCGGCAGTATATCAGACTGGGCCAGAGATGAGGAGAAGCTGAGAAAATCGGGAGCTGCTACCGTGCGGCGTTGACTCTCAACCCTTCTTGACCTCATGCAGCGCGTCGTGGCGTTGCATGCTCCACAGCGTCAGCGCGAAGAACAGCGCGCTCAGCCCTATGAGCGCCAGCCAGAACCCGATTTCATGGGTGCGGTCGCTGGCGTAGAACGGCGTGGCGATGTCGCCGGCGTATTGGTCGCGCACATGGGCAGCGGTGCCAATCGCCTGCACACCCCAGCGCGCCGGCATGATGAAGCTGATGACTTTGCCGGCTGTCCCGTTGAGGGAGAAGACGACATTGGCGAAGATGATCTGCGGAATCAGCACGATTGGCACGATACTGATCGCGCGGTCCGTGTTGGGAGCCAGCGCCGAGATCAGCAGCCCGATCATCAGACCGACGAACGACACAAGCAGCAGTGAGATGTAGAGTTCGGCGAACCCGCCCCGTGTGTGTTGGAACATCACGCCGTGCGTCGGCAGCCCCGTCTTCAGACTGACGATGAATAGCAGCAAGAAGCTCTGTATGGCGCAGAGACCTCCCAGCACGACGATCTTGGAGAGCACATACGGCAGCATGCGCACGCCGACCGCGCGCTCCCGCCGGTAGATGGGCGCCTCCTTGACGATCTCGCGCGCTGAGTTGATTGTGCCGAACCAGACCGCCGAGCAGACCATGATGAAGAGCGTGCGCTGGGCGTAGAGGTCCTGCGGGTTCTTGAAATCCGAGGGCAGCGAGACGTTCTTGAGCACGCTGTTCTCCGCGAGCACGATGACCAGCCCCGCGATGATCGGGGCCTGCGCCAGCAGAATGAAGACGTTCATCCGGTCGCGCCGCACCAGCGCTAGATAGCGCCTAGCGAGCAGCAGGAACTGGCGGAGCGCGCTCCTGCGCTTCGGCTGCGGGAGGTGTCCCGGCCGGCGATTCGGCGCGTGGCTGCGCTGCGCGGCCTGCTGGAGCGGCGCCTCGACGTACTTCGCGTAGTCGTCCGACTGGTGAAAGCGCTCGATCCACTCATCGGGATGGTCGTGGACCTCGTTGTAGATGTCCGCGTATTCGCGCCCGCCGTACAGCGCGCGGAGTTCCTCCGGCGGCCCGTAGTACGCCAGGCGGCCGCCGGGAGCCAGAAACGCAACCTCATCGCAGATGCTGATGTCCGACGTCGCGTGCGTGGTCAGCACGATGGTATGCCCGCGGTCCGCCAGACGCCGCAACAGGCGCATCATCTTGCGATCCAGGCCCGGATCCAGGCCGGAGGTCGGCTCATCCAGGAAGAAGATCGGCGGGTTCGCCAACAGTTCGACGGCGATGCTGACGCGCTTGCGCTGGCCGCCGCTGAGCTTGGAGACCAACTGGTGGCGCTGTGGCGTCATCTCGACATCCGCGAGCACCTGCTGGACGCGCTCGCGAATCTGCTTGCGGCGGAAGTCACGCGGCAGCCGCAGGCGCGCGGCGTAGTACAGCGCGTTGGCGACGGTCAGATTCTTATGGATGATGTCATCCTGCGGCACGTAGGCCAAAGACGAGGCGAACGCCCGCGCGTGCTGGTAGTAGTCCTGCCCGTTATAGAGCACCTGGCCGTCCGTTGCGGGATGCTGCCCATTCAGTGCGTTGAGCAGCGTCGTCTTGCCCGCGCCCGACGCGCCGATCACGGCGACGAACGTTCCCGGCAGAATGCTCAGCGAGACGTGATCGAGCAGCATCTTGCGCTTACCCAGCAGCGGCCAACCGGTCCGCACCGACTCTTGCAGGTCTATCGCGTCAATGCGGATGCTCTTGGATTCGTCATAGCGCACGAGCTCCGCGCCGGTGTAGACGAAGCGGTACGGCCCGATGCGCACCTCGGCTCCGGGGGCGAGCCGCGTGTTGCGCACGGGATAGCCGTTGACGTAGGCGCCGTTGGTGCTGCCCAGATCAGAGAACAGCGCCACTCCTTCCTTGCCGATCGTGACGCGGGCGTGCCGCTGCGAGACCTGCTCGTGATCCAGGACGATGTCGTTCTCTGGGGCGCGCCCGATACTCACGGTCCGCGCGCCCGCCAGCGAGATCGGCTCCCCTGCCTGCTGGCCGCTCTGTTGCGCTCGGCCAAGCACCGACGGCCGTGTTGTCTGGTCGCTTGCCGGCGTCAATGCCGGTGTCAATGGCACGGTTGGCTCTGTACCCGGCTCTATGCCTGTCTCCGGTGCGCTCGAAACTGATTGCGGCCGCGGCGGGAATCGCGGCGCGAGTGGCGTTGTCGTGTCGGCGCTTCCGCCCAACGGCTGATTGACCGGTAGCTGTTGCGTCTCTTCTTGCGCTTCCTGGCGTGATCCCAGTGTCACGATATCTCGCCTCTCTTGGTACGCGAACGATGAAATCCGCTCCATCCGGGAGACTCATCTTCGCAGGAGGCGGGCCAGACGCGAAATACCGTCCTGTGCGGGTAAGGAGACCTGACCCCCGACCCCAGTGGGGCAGGGGGAGGCGGAGCCGCCGTGGCCCCCAGGCGACTGAACTGAAGATGTTCGCGGGCTACGGCGTTTGCGCGCTGCTGACGACGGCCTCGACGGGCTTGGCCGCTACTTCGAGCGAGCCGCGTGTCTGCGCGACGCGCACGATCGCGTCACCGGAGTCAGCGAAGACGACCACGCCGGCGGGGAGCGAGAGATCACGCACATAGACGGCGTCATCCACGTTGACGAGGCCGGTGATCTCGATCTCGATGTCCTTCGGCAGGTCATCGGGCAGCGCTTCGACCTCGATCTGATTCATCAGTTGCAGGAGGATGCCGGCGTTGTTCTTGACCGCGGGCGACTCGCCGACGACGTGCAAGGTGATGCTCGCGCGCATCTTCTGGGTCAAGTCCACCTGGATGAAGTCAATATGCTTGATCGCGCCGCTGATGGGGTCGCGCTGGACGGAGCCGAGCATGGCTGTGCGCGGGGCGGCGAGTGACGCAATCGTGAGCTGGATCACCGTCGTTCTGCCAAACGCTTTCAACATGCGGTCAACGTCGGAGCCGCGCACCTGGAGGGCGAGGGGCGTCATCGAGTTACCTGTCAGATTCGCCGGGAGGAGGCCCTGCTGGCGCAGGTGGCGAACCGCCTTGCCCATAATGGTACGCGGTTCAGCCTGGAGCGTTGCTTGAGTCGCCATGTGTGTGATCCTTTCAACGGTTATGTGAGTGGTGGCGCGCGAATTAGAATCCGAGGCCGCGCGCCAACGTCACAATGCACTTCGGGTCATGCGAGCCGCTGTATCCGAATTCGCCGCCGCGTTTGAGCGAGCAGTGGGGGCATGACTCGATCATCGTCACGCTGTCGCGGCACATCCGCGCTTCTGCGACGCGGCGCACGATGGCGCGCATCGTCTCGATCTCCGCCTCTGCCGCTTGCAGTTGGAGCGCCAGCGTCTCAACAGTTGCAGTCTGCCCGCTTGTGTTCATCGGATTCCTGACTTTCTTGCTCACCGCACGCAATAGCGCCGTCGCCAAGGGCCGTGTGGGCCCTTCTGGCGCGTTCGTCGCGATCACTCGGACGCCTATGGATAAACTGGGAGCGGCTAGTGTGAGACGCTTGCCGAACGTCGTCGGGGGGAGGGAGAGGGGATGGTACTGTCGCTCAATGGCTGCGCCGCCGCCCTGTCGTTCTCCGTGCGTCACTGCACGCCCGGATGTCAGGTGTCGTCAGCATCTGGCACTCACATTGAGTTTCTTCGTTGCACTAGGCTGAGTATACCACATGGCTGTACGACCCCCAGCGGGACCAGATGGGATGGAGCGGGCGACGCCGCGTGATATGCTGTTCCCTGTCCTTTTGGCCGTGGCGTCGGGAATGCGCGCATGCCTACGCTTCCGAAAGGAGACCTCAACGTTCGCGAAGAAAGGGAGTGGTATGGCGCAAGCGTCGCTCTTCCAGCGTTTGGCGACGCCGAGCCACTGGCGGCCACGAGCGCGCTACCAGCGCAACGTCTATCTGCTGCTGCTGTTCAC
>DATEGV010000239.1:0-3179 GCA_035279925.1 Ktedonobacterales bacterium
TCCGGCAGATTCGTGATAATCTTATCCAGCACCGCCGCCTGGTTGTACTCGTGATACGCCGCCGCTTTCGTGCGCATCGCGTCCGCCTCGGCCTCGCCTTTCGCGCGGATCACCTCAGCCTCAGCCAGACCGCGCGCCCGCGCCGCATCGGCCTCCGCCACGCCGCGAATCCGCGCTGCCTCCGCCTCCGCCGACGCCTGCGCCCGCAGCGCCGTCGCGCGCCCTTCCGCTTCGAGCGCGATGCGCTGGCGCTCAGCCGACGCGATGGTCTCGACGCGCTGTTTTTCGGCCTCAGCCGCCTTCACGACCGTTGCCTCAAGCTCCATCTGGCGCCGGTGCGTCTCCGCCTCCTGCACCTTCACCTGCGCCGTCTTGTCAATCTCCTGCGCCCGCGCCGACTCCGCGACAATCTGCTGCTGCATGATCTGTTGCTGCAAGTCGGTAGCGCGTTCCGCCGTCACCTGCTGCTTCTTCACCTCGGCGTCGTAGGTCGCGCGCTTGAGCGCCAGGTCGCGCTGCGATTCCGCCTGCATTCCCTGTGAGCTGGCTTCGGCGGCGACGCGCGTCTGGTCAGCCTCCGCCTTGGCGATGGCGGCCTCACGGGAGGCGTTCGCCTGCTGGATCTGCGTGTCGCGCGCGGCCATCGCGGCGGCGATATTCGCCTCTTTCTTGATGCGCTCGATCTCCGGACGGCCCATGTTGGTGATGTACTCGTTCTCGTCGGTGACTTCCCGGATCGTGAACGACACCACTTCCAGGCCCATCTTCGCCAGGTCCGCCGAGCTTGTGGAGCGCATCTTTTCGCTCACCATCTCCGGCTCTTTGACGATCTGCTCGACGGTCAGCTGCCCGACGATGCCGCGCAGGTGGCCCTCCATCACCAGGCGAATCAGCCCCTGGCGCTGGTCCCACGTCTTGCTCAGAAACTGCTCAGCAGCGGTCAGAATGCTATCGCGGTCGTTGCGGACCTTGAGCTGCGTCACCGCCTCTACGACCACCGCGACACCCTGATTGGTGTAGAGATTCTGCTGCGGGGCCACGTCGAACGACATCAGTTCAAGCGAGAACGCCTCCGCGCGCTCCACGATCGGCAGCACGAACTTGCCGCCGCTGGTAATCACCGCCGGTCCGACGCGACGCCCAAAGACGATCAACGCCTGGTTCGGTCCAACTTTGACGTACCGCGCGCTCAGGCTCGCGATCACCGCCAGCAGCACCACTGCCAGCGCGACCGCTATGATCAATACGATCAACGCCAGTGTGCTCATGTTCCTCGCTCCACTTTCATTCGATGGCTTCCAGCGCGGGAGAGTCGCCCGCGCGCACGCTCACCATGAACGCATCCCACGGCTGCACGGTGACGATGCCGCCCTGCGCGCTGAGAATCACTACCTCGGTCCCTTCAGGGATCGCCTCACCCCCGTAGCTGCGCGCTCCCGCGCTCTGCCGGGCGCCATTGTTGCCGGTGAAGATCACCTCGCCGACCCCATCCGGGCGAATCGCCATGCTGACTTTGCCGAGCCGCCCCTCCATGCGCGAGCTGTCCGCTGTCAACTCACCCCCGCCGCCCGCCGAAAGGACGCGGCTCATCAGCCCGCCGATGGCGAGCCCACTGCCCGCGCCAAAGGCGACGGAGACGAGGAGAGTGAGGACATCGCCGACATGGGCGACGTTGTGCAAGAGGTAGCCGAGCAGCCCGAAGATCAGCAACAGCGTCAGGATGCTGTAGAGGTTGAGGCCGTTATCCAGCATCGTCCGTAGCGACTCCAATGGAGAAGCGGCGACTTCGGCGCTGGCCGTCTGCGCGGCGCTGGTGTGGGCGGCGTGCGCGGGGTGGCCCGCGTGGCCGCCGTGGAGCGCGTGCGGCGTATGCCCGACCGCGTGCCCACCTAGATGGAGCGCGTGTCCGTGGCCAACGCCCAACACTGTCGAGAGGACGAGGAACGTTCCCGAAAAGACGAAGCATGCCAGGAACACGAGTGAGAGCGGATCAGTGGCAATCATGTGTCATCGCCTCCTTGGAGGCTCTGCCTCGAAGCCCGAATCGCTCACCTGCCGGAAGGGGCGTCTCGGCATACCGGCAGGCCGTCTGAGTCAGCGCTCAACTGGCTCGGGAATCTGGTTGGACTGCCGCGACTCGGCCATCTGGCGAGCGCGCTGCGCCACGGCCGCGAAGTTGACCCCCCAGCCGAGACCAATGGTGTGCGGCACGAGAATCTCATCGTTCTTCGGATTCCAGTACTCCGTCGCGATATCCGGCCACTCGTTGAGGCGGAAGTTGTACGGAACGCCCGCGACCTTCCCCTTCCACGTGCGCTTCTCCGGATCTTTTTGCAGCTCCTGACCAATCGCCGCCGCGCTCAGTCCGGTGACAACGCCCGTCAGAAACCATCGCATTTTGCCCATGTGTACCCTCCTAGTGGATGTACCTACCAAAGAACTGGATAAGTGCCCGTGCGTTCAGGCATGGGGACGAAAGTCAAGTTGTCCATGAGGAGGGACCAATGCCCCGCCGCTTGGCTGCCGAGCATTCGTCTGTTATCCTCTCGGGCGAACGGCATGACGGGGGCGCCGCCAGCGCGTCAAGAAGGTCCTCATGGCTGGATACCGTTCTCTAAGAGCCTTGCCGAAAGGGACATCCCCGCAAGGGTGTCAGGTTGCGCCAAGCCCCGGCCGTCAGGCCAGTGGAGTCGTCACTCAGCTTACGCGCGACTCGATGGTGGGGTTGCGCGCTTGACGGCAATGTGCCCATTTTTCCCATGTGCTCCCTTCCCCTGAGTGGGTGGACATGGGCACTTTGCTCTCCTGCCTGTTATGGCCAGTCTACCCCCTCCCTCATGCGGAAAGGGGGTTGGGAGGTTAGGTTCTACCGACCTAGACGCGCCCACTCCCTTGATGGTCACGCGACATGCCGGCCAGCGCCCGCCGCGCCCAGTCGTCGCAATCTATCCGCCGCTCCTCGCAACACGCGCGCCGTCTCTCGCGTAGAGAGAGGCATGAGCACCACAGAACGCGACGTGCGAACGTCCATCACCCTCGAATTGACCGTCATCGAAGGCCTCACCGTTCCCCGCGGCGAGGCGTATGTGACCACCGCCGCGCTCACCGCGCTCGAATGCGCCCCCGGCGATGTCGTGGTCATTCAAGGGCCGCGCGCCACGGCCGCGCGCATCAACGCC
>DATEGV010000240.1:0-4528 GCA_035279925.1 Ktedonobacterales bacterium
CTCCGGCTGCCCGGCCGAAGGAGCCGCCTCGGAGTGCGGTTGCGCCGTGTCGGCGGCGGCGCTGTCGCTGTCCACGCTGTCGCTCTGCCCATCAAAGAGGGAGGGCGCGCCGAGAGCAGGCGCGAAGCCCCGCCGAGCGCGCCGCGAGATCGGCGCCGTACCGACCGAGCGCGCGAGTGTCAATGCCGGGACCGGATCCGCCTCCTCTGGGGGAACCGTGGAGACGGCGACCCGCACGACGCAGGCGCGACCCGTCACATCCGCGATGGCCGCCTCGATGCGCTCTTTGTAGCGTGTCTCCAAGTGTTCCTTGGCGAACGCAGTCCGCACATTCAACACCGTCACGCCGTCGTCGGAAGCCGCAAGCCAGGTGCCGCGCAGCCAGGTGTTGAACTGGGCGGGCGTCATCTGCTTGAGAAGCCGCTCCTGCGCGGCGCGCCAGACGTGTTCGCTGCTCACAATAGGCCTGCCCTGGAGTTGAGAATGAGCCGCGACGACGGACGGCGCCACGCCGGCGGCTCTACGCGCGCACTCGCGGCGCGGACGGGTGATGCACATGGTACCAGACGGGCAAGCTCACCCGCAAGGAACCCGCCCCAATGGACGGGCGAGGGCGCCTCTACGCGCTCTGCCGGGTGGCAATCACTTCGATCTCGACGAGCGCGTTCTTGGGCAATTCGGCGACGCCGATGGTTGAGCGAGCGGGCGGCTCACCGACAAAATACTCGCCATACACCGCATTCATCGCCGCGAAATTGGCCATCGAGGTGAGGAAGACGGTCGTCTTGATAACCTGGCCGAGTGAGCTGTTGGCGGCGCGCAACACCGCGCTGAGGTTTTCGAGCGCGCGGCGCGTCTGACTTTCGATGTCGCCGGCCAGGAATTCGCCGCTGGCGGGGTCAAGCGCGACCTGGCCGGAGGCGAAGATGAGATCACCACAGGCGATTGCCTGGCTGTATGGTCCAATGGGGGCCGGCGCCGATGGGGTGTTGATCTGCTCGCGGCGCATAGTTCGTCTCCTGCCTTCCTCACTCGCTTGTGACAACGTCCGCCCAGATACGATACCATGCCGCGCGCGGTCGCGCCATCGGCTCAGTCTCCGCTCTGCGTTCGGGGATGGGCGCTACAGCAGCGCATTCAGCGCCAGCGTCGCCACGAGCAGCAGGCCTCCCGCGCAGAGCAGCACGAACAGCCGAAAGGCGTCGAACGTAGCGGCGCGCGACGAGGGGGCGGCCACCAGAGCTCCGGCCTCATCCGCCAGGGTGAAATCACCGACGGAGCCATCATCAAGCGGTCCGTCGCCTGGTTCGAGGTTGGCGGGCCAGAGCAACTGCGCGGCCACCATGCGCCATGTTGGCACGCTCGCGATGGCGTCCGCGTCTGACGTCGCCGCGTCATCTGCCGCGATGGTCGGAGGTTGGCTTGCGCGAAGTTCGCGTGCGGTCCCGACGAGCGCCGCTCCCATCGCCCGCGCCGAGGGATAACGCTGCTCCGGATTTTTGCGCAACGCGCGTTGCACGAGCCGTTCTACGTGGCGCGGAATCGCGGGATTGGCGCGGCACAGCGGGGGAACTGAAGCCGTCGCGTGCTGCACGGCGACCGACATGGGGGTGGCGCCGGTGAAGGGAAGCGCGCCCGCCAGCATCTCATACAGAACGACGCCCAGCGAATAGATGTCCGTCGTCGGACGCAGTTCCAGGCCCTGAGCCTGCTCGGGGGAGATGTAGTCGGCGGTGCCTAAGACGACGCCGCCGGTTGTGAACGCGGTCTCGCGGGGAATATGCACGATGCCAAAGTCGGCCAGCTTGGCCTCGCCCGTCGGCGCCAACAGGATGTTCTGCGGCTTGATGTCGCGGTGAATGAAGCCGCACTCGTGGGCGGCGTCCAGCGCGGCGCAGACCTGTGCTGCGATGCGCAGTGCGCTGTCGGGGTCTAACGGACCTGTTTTGACGAGATGTTCTTTGAGGTTAGGGCCGTCCACAAGCTCCATCACGAGGTAATAGCAGCCGTCCTCCTCGAAGAAATCGTAGACCTCAACAATGTGCGGATGCTGGAGCGACGCCGCCGCGCGCGCCTCGCGCCGGAAGCGCTCGATCACCAGCTCGTCCGCGTCTTCCAGGTCGCGCAGCACTTTGATGGCGACGGGGCGACGCAGGCGAAAATCCCAGCCGCGAAACACGACGGCCATGCCGCCGGTGGCGAGATGCTCGCGCAATTCGTACCGGCCGCCGACCATCACGTTGTCTAGGGTCGTCCACATGGTCTCCACCTCGCTAATTCGTGCTTCCATGCCGGGGGAGTGGACCGCTGCGACCACTTTAAGGCGCACAATCATCGTCCATTCATGCACAAAACGTGCCGAATCGGCCCGATGAAAGGCGTGAAAACGGAGATTCGCCGCACGCGCCTCCTGCGCTCCGGTTGACCGGCGTCGCGCGGCGGTGATAGATTGAGGCGAAGCGCCCGGCCAGATCGCGGGGCGCCGAGGAGGCCAGATGGAGACCGAGGCGCGGGAGTGGTTCGAGCGCGAAGGATTGATGCGCGTCGCCGTAAGCGCGGACGAGCATGGCGAGATCACTGAGCTTGTGCGCGGACCGCTCGTGGCGTTAGGCGCTCGCGACGAAGACTTTGTCCGCGCGCCGCTGCCGGAGCGAACTGGCTATCCACAGCCGCTGCGAGCGATGAGCATGGAAGAGTACAACACCTTCATGTATCGCTGGTTCGAGGCGGCGGCGCGGGCGGACGTCTTGCGCTGCGCGAACTGTGGCCGGCTGATCTGCGACGCGGATGACCTGCCCGATCCAGAGACCTGGGACGCCATCTTCATCGAGAAGGAACTGGTGGCGTGGATGGTCGTGCATTTCGATTGCAAGCGCTGGCTGGCGAAGAAGCTCAAAGGGGTCAATCCCTACGAACTGAGCTGCGATGAGCCGCCCGCGTTCGATTTGAGCGCCGTCGCGGCGGTTCTGAGCGCGACCGATGGGGCGCGTGTGTAGCGAGGAAACGGGGTGGCGCGGTGGACAAGGCACAGGTGGCGGCGATCCTTGACGATACCGGCAATCTGCTCGAACTGACCGGCGGCAATCCGTTTGAGACACGCGCGTACCAGAACGCGGCGCGGGCCATTGGCGCGCTCGAAGGCGACATCGAGGACATCGTCGCCAGCGGCGCCATCGGCAGCGTTCCCGGCGTCGGCAAGACACTGGCCGCGCGCATCACGGAGCTTGTGACGACAGGCCACATGGCGCTCTATGATAAGCTAGTCAGCGAGACGCCGCCGGGCCTGCGCGAGATGCTGCGCATTCCGGGACTCGGCCCAAAGCGCATCCGCCAGATCCACGACGCGCTCCACATTGACACCATCGCGGACCTGCGCGCGGCCTGTGAGAACGGCGCCGTCGCCAGCCTGGCGGGCTTCGGCGCGAAGAGCCAGGAGCGGATTCTCAAAGGGCTGGACTTCCTCACCCAGCACCAGGACAAGTACCGCTATGATGTGGCGGAGGCGGGCGCGATGGCCGTCGCGGAGGCGCTGCGGGCGCTGCCACAGGTCGTGCGCTTGCAGATCGCGGGGAGTCTGCGCCGCCACAAAGATGTTGTGAAGGACGTGGATATCGTCGCAAGCGTCAATCAGCCGGGCGACCGCGCCGCCATCATGGACGCGCTCGTCGCGCTGCCGGAGGTCGCTTCCATCACGGGCAAGGGCGACACCAAGACGAGCGTCGTCCTACGCCAGGGCATCGCGCTCGATCTGCGCGTCGTGACCGACGACGACTACCCCTACACCCTGCACCACTTCACCGGCTCCAAGGAGCACAACGTCGCCTTGCGGGGGCGCGCGCAACGCGACGGCATGAAGATCAGCGAATATGGGCTGTTTCGCGGCGAGGAGCGTATCCCCTGCGCGGACGAGAAAGAGTTCTATGCGGCGCTGGGCATGCACTACGTCGAGCCGGAGCTGCGCGAGGACCGCGGCGAGATAGAGGCGGCGCGCAAGGGCGAGCTGCCGCGGCTGGTGACCATCAAGGACCTGCGGGGTATCCTACACGTCCACAGCACCTGGAGCGACGGACAGGTCTCTATCCGCGAGATGGCCGAGGCGACGCTGGCGCTGGGCAAGGAGTACCTGGGCATCTGCGACCACAGCAAGATCGCGGCGTACGCGCACGGCATGAACGAGGAGACGGTGCGCCGGCAGCACGAGGAGATCAGGCAGCTCAACGAGGAGTTCGCGGGGCGGCTGCGCATCCTGAAGGGCGTCGAGTGTGACATCCTCAAGGACGGCGCTTTAGACTTCGCGGACGAGACCCTCGCGACCTTCGATTTCGTGGTGGCGGCCATCCATAGTCAGTTCCAGTTGCCGCCAGAGGAGCAGACGCAGCGGCTCATCCGCGCCATCGAAAACCCGTACTGTTCGATCCTGGCACACCCAACCGGGCGCATCCTGCTCGAACGCGAGGGCTATCAGCCGGATATGGAGCGGGTGATTGATCGCGCGGGCGAGCTTGGCGTGAGTATCGAGCTCAACGCC
>DATEGV010000241.1:0-8914 GCA_035279925.1 Ktedonobacterales bacterium
ATGGACCTTGCGGCGAAACGGTCGCGGGGCAGATTCACCTGGCGCGAGCACGAGGCGTTCGCCAATGACGATGCCCGGTTGGAGGAGGCCCGCGCGCTCGTTCGTGACCTTGCCGGCCTGGCGCGAGCGAACGGCATGACACTCACAGTCTGCTCACAGGAACGTTTTCACGTGGAGGGCATGGTGGGGCCGGCGCATTGTATCGAGGCTGCGCGGCTGGCGGAGATCGCGGGAACAGCAATTCCCGCCAAGGTGAAGGGGAACCGACCGGAGTGCGCATGCTCCGCCTCACGCGACATCGGCGACTATGACACCTGCCCGCATGGCTGCGTCTACTGCTACGCCGTGCGCAATCGCGAGTTGGCGCTCGACCGCTATCGCCAGCACGATCCCGCGAGCGAGTTTCTCTTTACGCCGGAGTCGCGAACGATACAGATAGCACGGTCGCATAAGCCGAAAAAGCCATCGAAGACGCAGACCGCGAACGGCCGTGGGAAACGCGCGACCAAGAACTCAGCGCGAGGGGTAGCGACAGTCATGCAGCCGAGCGTGTGGGATGCCGTGTCACGCTCAGATGGCGAATCGTCGTAGCGGACGGCGCGCGGCGTCACACGCCCAGGCGTGCGCGCAGTTCGTCGAGTGAGTCGAGGCCCGCTCGCGGCAGCACCGCCTGAAGTGTCCCGGTCTCCGCGCCCTCAATCGCGCGCTCCATCTCAGGTGGCAGCGTCCCGAACCGTCCGCTTAGCATAGCGAGCAGCGCTGTACGCAAGCCCTGCTCCAGGCCGAGTTCGCGCCCCTGCTCCAGGCCGAGTTCGCGCCCCTGCTCGATACCGCGCGCCATCCCCTTCTCGGTCGCCTCCTGAATCCACTCTTGATACAGCGGAGATGTGCCGATAATTTCTGTGGACATGAACAACCTCCGAATCAACTGTCGCATCGCCTCCGCGCCGAAGGTCCGCGCGCCAAAGACCGCCAGCAGCGCCTCCAATTCCTCGACTTCGCCCGACGCCGCATGCGCTTTGACAAACTCCGCCGCGCGCTCAACCGTCGCGATCTCCCGCGCCTCCTGGGTAAACGCGACCAGCGGAGCCAAGCCAAGCAGCGCGGTCGTCAACAAGGACTGCGCGCTCAGTTTGTAGACCTCGACGCCGATATAGTGCCACGCCAGGATTGGACGCTCCCCAAGACGCAGCTCATACGGTGAGAGCGGCGGCAGACCGCCAGGCTCCAGCCAGAGCACGACCGAGAGGATCGGCAGTCCCGTGATGATCGTCGCGCGAGCGCCGTACTCGAAGAGGCGGCGCGCGATCTCCGCATGGGGCCGGGCCTCCGCCTCGATGTCCACCGCGCATTCGACGCCCGCGATCCGCGCGCGTAGCAGCGTATCGAGCGTCAACTGCGGCTCAGTCGCCACGTCTACCGGCAACGTGCCCAGATACGTCGCCTCTGGAACCGCCAGCGCGAGGATGTCCTGTGGGTGCGACTGAATCAGCCGTTTGATACCCTGATCCATCTCCGCCACAGCGCGTTCCCCCTCCGCGAACGATCTAGAGGCAGTATAACACGCCTCGATTGGCGCGGGTCGCGCGGCGGCGTACCGGCGTCGGAGCATTGTCATGCGCGGCGGTGATTCCAGTCCGCCGCGGGCGGACTTCGCGGCCGCGGGCCATTCAGGCGCGAATGTATTCGCCGACAGGCGCGAATGTATTCGCCGACCCCTTGCCATGTGGGCGACATGGGAGGAGCGTGAAAAGTCCCTGATACCGGCGTCGTGCGTTGAGCCGGCGCGTTTGCCACCGGCGCGCGCCGCTGCTACAATGGCTGTGGCGCCTCCTGTCCGCTGAATGCGGGCATATCCACGGAACCATGACGGCAGGGGGCGCGGGCAATCCAGCGAGAGGGTGATCCGATGGCGACTATACCGGCGCGACGTCCAGACTGGCTGCGTGTGCGCTTGCCGACCGGCGAAAACTATGAGGAGCTGAAACAGCTCATGCGCGGCAAGGCGCTGCATACGGTCTGCGAAGAAGCGCGCTGCCCGAATATCGGCGAATGCTGGGCGCACCGCACGGCGACGTTTATGATCCTGGGCAGCGTCTGCACGCGCAGCTGCGGATTCTGCGCCGTGGCCACGGGACGCCCGATGGCGGTGGACTGGGAGGAGCCGCGCCGCATCGCCGAGGCGACCGCGCAGATGGGACTGCGTCACGTGGTCGTCACGATGGTCAACCGCGACGAGCTGCATGACGGCGGCGCCACCCTCTTCGCCGCCACGATTCGCTGGATACGCCGCCTCAACCCGGACTGCGCCGTCGAGGTGCTGACCTCCGATTTCAAGGGGTCACGTCCCGCCATGAAGATTCTCATGGACGCGCGCCCCAGCGTCTTTAGCCACAACGTCGAGACAGCGCCACGCCTGTATCGCCGTGTGCGCCCGCAGGCCATCTACGAACGTTCGCTCGATGTGCTGTCCTGGTCGAAGGAGATGTATCCCGCGATTCCGACCAAGACCGGTTTCATGCTGGGCCTGGGCGAGACGAAGGACGAGATCATCGCGCTGCTGCGTGACCTGCGCGCGCGCGACGTTGACATCATCACCATCGGCCAATACCTGCAACCGACGCCGCAACACCTCCCCATCGAACGCTACGTCACGCCGGAGGAGTTCCGCGAGTTCAAGGCTATCGGCATGGAGATGGGCTTCCGGCATGTCGAGAGCGGGCCACTGGTACGCAGCTCGTACCACGCCTGGGATCAGGTGAAGGAAGCCGGCGTCGCGCAGGCGGTCGCGGAGTAACTCGCCGCCACTCGCGTGAAGGGCCGCGTCGCCATATCTTCACGCGCTGGCGCCGTAGTGAAGGTGAACCACGCCGTTGCCGAAACGGCGTTCGTCCAGTAGTTCGAGCTGCAGACGGACATTGTTGGGCAGGGCGTGGTTACCACCTCCCACCAGAATGGGCGCGACGAATAAATGGCACTCATCCACCAATCCAGCCTTGATCGCCTGGGCGGCAAGTTCGGGACCGCCCACGGAGATGTCACTTCCCGCTAGCGCCTTCATCCGCCGGACCGCTTCATGGTCGAAGTCTCGCTCGATCCGTGTCCTGGCGCTCGACACCGTCTCCAGAGTCTTGGAATACACGATCTTGTCGGCCGCCTGCCATATCGCCGCGAAGTCCCGCACGGAGAGCGGTTGGTCAGCGAGGGCGGGCATGGTCTCCCAGGCGACCATTACCTCGTACATCCGACGCCCATAGAGGTAGACGCCAATCGGTCGCTCGAGTTCGTTGACGAAGGTATGCACCTCCTCGTCCGGCGCGGCCCAGTCGAAATTGCCGTCCTCGTCCGCGACGTAGCCGTCGAGCGACATGATCGCCGAGTAGATCAGCTTAGCCATGGTGAACCTCCCCGTACGCCTGCTGGGCGCATCTCGTAATCAGCCCAAAAAGCATAGAGTAACCAGTCCTGTCATGCAACCAGGTGTCTGGAGGGTTCGATCTACGAACGCGGGAGGCAAGCGCTAGGCCGATTTCGGCGGCCCGGCGTTGTTGCTGAACGCCGGCTGCGCCGATTCGCCGTCGTCGGGGACGCGCGCCGAGGCGGAGCGCGCCAGCGGGCCAACCACGCGCACCATCAGCACCTTGATGACAGCGGCGGTGGGCACTGAGATGACGCCGCCGACGATGCCGAGCAGCGTGGTGCCGAGCAGCACGGCGATGATGACGGTGAGCGGATTCAGGTCTACCGTATGCATCATTACGAACGGCACCAGCGTATGGCCCTCGATCTCCTGGATGATGACATAGGCGCCCACGACCTCTAACGCCTTGATAGGGCTGCCGGTGATGAGGGCCACGAGGACGGCTGCGCTCCCGCCGATCCACGGGCCGAAGTATGGAATGAGCTCCGCCATGCCCGCCCAGATGCCTAGCAAGACGGGATAGTTGACGTTGAGCGCGAAGTCCGCGCCGCCACTGAGGGAGCCGATCACCACCATGTTGACCACCACACCGCGCACGTAGCCGCCGATTTTGCGGCCGATCTCAGCCAGGATATCGGAGACGTTATTCTGGTAGTGGCGAGGGAACAGGCTGACGAAGAAGGGCCGCAAATGTTCGACTCCCGTCAGCCAGAAGAACGCCATCACAATGATCGCGACGACACTAAAGAGCAGCTTGCCCAGCAGGAACGGGATCATCAGCAGCAGCGGCGCGAGCTTGCGCGCGAGGCCACCGATCGCGGATTCCGGCGATCCAATCGCCTTGGAGAGCAGCGGATTGTTGCTGACACGCTTATCCAGCCGCGTGAACGTGTCCTGCGCCTGGGTGATGTACTTCGGCAGATCGTTGGAGAGGCGCGTGACCTGATGAATGATGGGCTGAATCAAGAGAAAGCCCAGGATGGTGAACACAACAAGGATACCAAGGTAGACGATGAACACACCCAGCGGGCGCGGAACGCGGTGGCGCTCGAGTCTATCCACCAGCGGGCGAATGCCCTCGGCAAAGATGATTGCGATGAAGATGAGCATGATGATGAACATCGCCTTCATCAGGACGATCGCGACGCTCACCAACAGCGCAAGCAGGCCAACCGCCAGCCAGAGGGTGCGTGGAGTAATGGAGATGACGACCCCGCGACCGGGGGTCTGGGACGGCTGGGACTCAGAGCTGGAGCGCGGCGCGGCCATTCGCATGCTGTGTACCCATCCTCACCAACGACGATGATCCATATCAGCCGCAAGTCATCCGAAGTCATCCGCAAATCCACGAAGATCCGACACATGTAGTGTTAACTCATGGGGGAAACGAAACCACCTCACACGGTCGCACAAGCCGTGCCTCGCTCGCTAATCCAGAATGGGAGCGCCCCCACGCCACTCACGTGGGAACGCCGCCGGGCCATCCATAACCCGGCCTCAACGTCAACACAACCGCGTCGGCGGGTTCGACGCGGTACTCTAGACGTGACATGAAGGGGGTGCGCTGTTAAGGAGGAGACGCGAACATGGCTCAGACGGCGGGGACGAAGGCGCGAGCGGAAACACCAGCGGAGTCACGAGTGGAGTCACGAGTGGAGTCACGTGGAGAAACGCGGCTCATCGGCAAGGCGCTCTTGCGGCCGGGCATTGCCGTGCGGGTCCTGCGCTCGCGCTGGCTGCTGCGCCACTGCGCCTCGGTGGGCCGGCTGCCGCGCATCTACGGCAAGCTGCGTCTTCGCACGTGGGGGCGCATCACAATCGGCGAGAAGCTGCTGCTCATGGGAACGCTTGTCCCATCGGAGATCGTAGCGCAGCCGGGCGGTGTGGTTGAGATCGGCGACCGCGTTTTCATCAACTACGGCGTCTCCATCTCGGCGCACCGTCTCGTTCGTATCGGCAATCGCTGCCAGATCGGTAACTGGTCCATGCTGATGGACAACGACTATCACTGGAGCGAGGATCCCAGAAAGCCGGGCCCCTCGGCTCCGATAATTCTCGAAGATGATGTATGGCTCGGCGCGCGGGTGATCGTGCTGAAGGGCGTCACGATTGGTCGCGGCGCGGTCATCGGCGCTGGCAGTGTGGTCACGCGCTGTGTGCCTCCGCGCAGCGTGGCGGTGGGCGCGCCGGCGCGCGTGGTGCGCACATTCTGAGAGCGGGCAGGGGAACATGATCAGGAGTGAGCGGGACGAACTGATGGATATTACCGCGCCACAGACCCAGGTTGAGGGCGAAGACGTAGCGACCCTCTCGCACGAGCGGGCCGTCACGACGCCTGAGGTGAGCCTGATCATCCCCACGCACGATCGGCGCGAGCGCTTGCGCATGGTGTTGGCCGCCCTCGAACATCAGACGGTTGCCGCTGAGCTCTATGAAGTACTGATCATCTGCGACCATTGTAGTGACGAGACCGCCGAGATGTGCCGCGCGTTTGCCGCGGAGTACAGGCTGCGCGTCTTCGAGCAGGCGCCCGATCTGCGCGGGCCGGCCGCGGCGCGCAATCTCGGCGTCCGCGAGGCGGCGGCGGCAATCATCCTCTTCATTGACGACGATGTGGTGCCGGAGGCGACCCTCATAGCGGAGCACCTGCGCACGCATCGCGAGGATGAGCGTGCGGTGGTGATCGGTCCCCTGCTCGCGCCGCCGGACTTCCGCATGCAACCGTGGACGCGCTGGGAAGCGGAGACGCTGGCGAAGCAGTATCGCGACATGACCGACGGGAAGTGGGAGCCGACGCCGCGCCAGTTCTACACCGGCAACGCCTCCGTGCGGCGCGAGTATATCCTGGCGGCCGGCGGTTTCGACGCGAGCTTTGGGCGGGCGGAGGATGTCGAACTGGCCTACCGCTTCCGCGATCAGCAGCTCACCTTCCACTTCAGTCCCGCGGCAAAGGGCTGGCACCACGCGCGCCGCCCGCTGCGCTCCTGGCTCAACATCGCGACGGCCTATGGCGAGGCGGACGTCATCATGTACCGCAACGGCCGGCGCATGACCCTTGACAGCATGGCGAAGGAGTTTCACTGGCGGCATCGCGCGATTCAGCGCGTGGCGCGCCTCGCCGTGGGCCGGCCGTATCTCAGCGGTCCGCTGGTCGCACTCCTCCTGACCATCGCCTTCCTGGCCAACCTCCTGAGGCGCGCGCGCGTCGCGGGCGCCTGCTACAGCGCGATCTTCAACCTGCGCTACTACAGCCGCGTCAGCCACGAACTGGGTGGGCGGCGGGCCTTCTGGAAGCTGGTTGACGGCGCGCGTCCGGCGCCAGCGGCCGAGGCTCCGCAACCCGCGTGATTCCCCCGCTCTACCGACAGGAACGACGATATGAGACGCGGCGATCGTAGCAGTCATTCAGCCCCATGCCTAAAGGCAGGGGCCCTCTGGCTAAAGTGGAGGTAAGCCTTTGCGCAGCGCCCAGGGCCAGTTCCTGGCAACCACTATCCATAGCAGCACTGCCATACCAAGGACGACTTCAACGATCCAGACTGAGTAGGGATGGGGGAGACGCCCCTCGATGACAGTCCAACCCAGAGGCTCAAGGACAAGGGAGAGGCCAACCAACACGCCGGCGATTACCGAACGAGATCGTCCCCACCAATACCCTATCAATCCGTAGCTGAGGCCCGCCAAGATGGCGATAACCAACCAAGGGGTGATGAAGCCAAGCCATTGGCCCATATTGCTCGCGGCGCGGGCGAGGTACGAAGTGGACTGATGCAGGCGCGGCGGGAGCGGGTGCTGATCCAGAAAGAGAAAAGCACTATAAAACCCAATGACGGCGGCGACATCGCTCGCTGCTCCCGCTGCCGCCGCTCGGGTCAGACATCGTTGAGACCAGCCCGCAAGAAAGGCGAGAATCAGCCAGGGACTAGCGAAGTTGCCCGCCCAAAACACACCTGCCGCGCCAGGCGTCGGGAGATGAGCAGCTACGAATCCATACAAAAAACCCGCCAGGACGAAAACGACAAACACGAGCACAGGCCGTCGCGCAGCGCGGCGTAAGAGTGCTTTCACGCTCATCTTCCTCCTCCGTGAGACGGTTCAAGCAAATGAGGTCAGCGAGCCCGTATCGTACCACAATACCCAGCGCTGCTCGCCGCCCGCAGGTCGCTTCGCTGGCTCCCCCTTCCCCCGTGGGGACACGACGGCGCGAGCGCCGTAGCTGCGAGGAGCCACGCCCAGCGGTGCGCAGCCGGCGCCAGAGTGCTGCGGGGCTGGGAAGTTAGGTTCTGTGTGGCTGAGGGATGCGGACAGCCCAGCGCCTCCTCTGTCTCTGACTCTGTGTGACTCCGCGCAATCTCTGCGTGACTCTGTGCTACCCGTACCTCGTCATCCTTCTTGAAGCGCGAGCCTACGAACCCGACGCGGGGCGCCGCACGATGGTGAACGCGACGCGCTCGCCGGTTGTCACCAGCTCCTGCCGCTCGTCATCCTCGATCTCCTCAAACTCCCCCACTTCCGGCTCCGGCAGATGGCCGTTGGTATGCGCGCCATTCGCGCCATTCGTCCCATTTGCGGCGGTAGCCCCGTTGGAGCTATGCAGGCGAATCGCTGGGAGCTCGCTGGAATCCATCGCGCGCAGGGCCTTGCGCGCATAGCGTGGCGCGGTTCCCGCGGCGGCGGCGTCTGGAATACCGCGTAACGCCTCGTTGGCGGTCTGTGCGGAGTGCGGCTTGAGGATGTGCGCGGGGATGCCGACGGCGGTCGAGTTCGCCGGCACGTTGATCGTGACGACGGCGTTGGCGCCGATGAGCGCGTTGTCGCCGATGGTGACGCCGCCAAGCACACGCGCTCCCGTCCCAATCGTGACGTTGTCGCCGATGAGCGGGAACTCATGCTTGTTGCGCATGCCGATGGTGATGCCGCTGATGAGCGAGACATTCGCGCCGAGCTTGCGCGCCATGACCACCGTAGCAACCGGATGCGGTATGTAGAGTCCAGGGCCGATCTGCACGCTTGGCACGATGTCAATGCCGTACTTGCGCAGATTGCGGCGCATCATGTAGCCAGGGACCAGCCGGATGCGGCGCATGTGGGCCGCGTAACCGAGCCGATAAATGAGCGTGGCGCGCACACCGGGATAGTTCCACCAGAGTTTCAGGGCGTCCGCGAAAAGCACCTTGTCCGTCTTGCCGGGGTGGCCCCCGTAGCCGGTCCGCTGCCAATGGAGCAGGTCCTCGGCGAAGAGTTGGCGCCAGCCAAGCGGAGCGCCGGCGGGTTGCGGGCGCGCGAAGCGGTTGAGCTTCAGCTTGGCAATGACCTTGTTCCCGATCACGCTGACCATGGCGAAGTCCTCCTTCGGCAGCACGCGGAGCAGGAACGCCGAGACGAAGTACAAAGCCGTGCCGAGCGCAATCGGCAGCAGGATGAAGCTCGTGCGCGTATAGAAGACGCCGACGCCCATGATGCCCGCCGCCAATGCTGACTTCAGCATCGTCA
>DATEGV010000242.1:0-2154 GCA_035279925.1 Ktedonobacterales bacterium
ACCTCGCTCTACTCGCGGGTGCGCTCGTATTTTGGCGATCCCGCCGATCTGAGTCCGAAGAATCGCGCGCTCGTCGCCAAGATTGCCGATATCGAGTACATCGTGGTGGGCAGCGAGGTCGAGGCGCTCATCCTCGAAAACGAGTACATCAAGCGCTATCAGCCCAGATACAACGTGCGCCTGCGCGACGACAAGAACTATCCCTACATCAAGGTTGCGCTGACCGAAGACTTTCCGCGCGTCTACCGCGTCCGTAACTTCCGGCGCGACGGCAACCGCTACTTCGGCCCTTACACCAACTCTAGCAACGTAGACGCCACCCTCGACCTGATGAATAAGATCTTTCCGTTTCGCACCTGCCGCTACGATGGCGCGACCTGGGCGCCGCCGCGTGGCCGCGAGGAGAACCCGCCGCCTGACTGGAAGCTGAAGTACCTGCCGCGCCCCTGCACGCAGTATTTTATCCACCGTTGCGGCGCACCGTGCGTCGGCAACGTCTCGCGCGAGCAGTACGACGCGGTCATCGAGCAGGTGCTGCTCTTCCTCGAAGGCAAGCATGAGGCCGTGCTGGCGGACCTGCGTCGCCAGATGGAGGAGGCCGCCGAAAATCTGGAGTTCGAGCGGGCGGCGTCCCTGCGCGACCGCATGCAGGCGGTGGAGCAGGTGCTGGAGAAGCAGAAGATCATCCACACGACCGGCCCCGGCGACCAGGATGTGGTAGCCCTGGCCGATGGTGACGACGAGACCTGCGCGCAGGTCTTCTTCTTCCGTGGCGGCAAGCTGGTCGGGCGCGAATACTTCATCTTGCAAGGTACGCGCGAGACCTCCGCGAGCGAGATCATGTCGTCGTTCTTGCAGCAGTTCTACGATACCGCGCCACACATTCCCGGCGAGCTGGTGCTGGCCGCCGAGCCGGACGACGCCGAGGCGTTGCGGCAGTGGCTGCGGCAGAAGCGTGGCGGCGCGGTGACGCTGATCGTGCCACAGCGCGGCGAGAAGTTGCGGCTGGTGGAGATGGTGGCGCAGAACGCGCGTGAGGTGCTGGAGCAGCAGCGCATCAAGTGGCTCTCAGACTCGCAGAAGACAGCGCTGGCGCTCGACGAGCTGCGCGAGGCGCTGAACCTGCCGACGATGCCGCGCCGCATCGAGTGCTACGACATCTCGAACATCACGGGTACGTCGTCGGTTGGCTCGATGGTCGTATTGGAGGATGGGCGGCCCAAGTCCAGCGACTATCGCCGCTTCCGCATCAAGACCGTTGACGGCTCGAACGATGTCGCCAGCCTGCAAGAGGTGCTGCGCCGCCGCTTCAAGCGCCTCTTCGCCACGGACGCGCCAACCAGCGAGGCGGATGACGAGGTAACTGAGATTGAAGCGGGCGACGAGGTAGCCGAAAGCGCCGACACCATTGAAGAGGTCGAGGCGGAGACAGAGACTCTTCCTGACGAGGCGGGGACAAGCGCTGATATGGCGGGCGACCCATGGAGCCAGCTTCCCGACCTGGTGATCGTGGACGGTGGCAAGCCGCAGCTCAATGCCGCGATGGCGGTGATCGCGGATTTGCCGGTCGGTGTGCCGGTGATTGGCATTGCCAAGGAGAATCACGGCGCGATTGGCACCTACGAGGAGATCTATCTCGTCGGCCAGCCCGAGCCGTTGGTGCTGCCGCGCGGCTCGCAGGGGCTGTATCTGCTCCAGCGTGTCCGCGACGAGGCCCACCGTTTCGCCATCACCTACCATCGGCAAGTGCGCTCCAAACGCACCTTCAAATCAGTGCTGGACGATATTCCCGGCATCGGCCCGAAGCGCAAAAAGGCGCTCATCAAGCGTTTTGGCTCGGCGCGCGCCATCGCCGCCGCATCCCTCGACGATCTGCTCTCGGTGGACGGTATGACACGCGACGCCGCCGAGCGCGTGCTGGAGCACATCGGCAACGGCCGGGCGATTGCGACGGAGGAGTCAACTGGCGGTTAAGACGCGTCTGCATGGCCTGCGACCACGAAATCCGCCGACGTGGGTTTCAACGACCCACCCCCAACACGTGCGTACAGCGAGGCTCTTAGGCGCGGCTTTAGCCGCCAGCCGGGTTCTTAGTCGCGGCATTCATGCCGCGACGCTCGCCTGATTGCCACGCCACCCCTACTGCATCATCCG
>DATEGV010000243.1:0-4326 GCA_035279925.1 Ktedonobacterales bacterium
CCCGATGTAGGGCTGTCGCATCTGCTCGTGGACTCCTGCGCGATGTCGCTCATCCGGCAGCCGCGCGAATTCGATGTGATCGTGACGGAGAACATGTTCGGCGACATCCTGACCGACGAGGCTTCGATGCTTGCCGGCTCGATGGGTATGTTGCCGTCCGCGAGCTTGGGGGCGCGCCGCACCGAGCACGGCCAGTTCGGGCTGTACGAGCCGATACACGGGACCGCGCCCGATATCACCGGGCAGGGGAAGGCCAATCCGCTGGCGGCGATACTGAGCGCGGCGCTGCTCCTGCGCCATTCGCTCGGCCTCACAGACGAGGCGGACCGCGTCGAACAGGCCGTGCGCAAGACCATCGAACAGGGCTACCGAACGGCGGATATCGCCTCAGCTAAGGGCCAGACCGTCTCAACACACGAAATGGGCGAGCGCGTGCTGGCAAATATCTAGCGGCCAGCTAGCCCATCTTAGCGCGCGGCGAGGGACCCAGCGCGGCAAGCGCGCGCATGAGATCATTGCGTTCGCGAGCGAGCGAGCGGAGCCGTTCCGTGTGATCCCGCGCGCCGTTTCCATCTCCCGGCGGATTCGCCTCCAGGGAGGCGAGCGCGCCCTCGACCTGCCTGAGACGCGCCGTGAGCATGGACGCGCGGATATCCCACCGCAGGATACCGCGATCAATGCCCATCTTCATCGGGGGCGCCTCACTCTTCGTCGTCCGTTGCTCGCGCTACTGCCGCGTCTGCACCAGGGTCGCGATGGTGGTAAGCAGTTCCTCATCCTGGTACGGCTTGACGACGTAGGCGTCCGCGCCAAGCTGCATGGCGCGCTGCTGGTGCTTGGTGGCCGCGCGTGACGTGAGGACGATCAGCGGCAGGCGACGATACTGGTCCTGGCTGCGCACGGTCGCCATCAGCTCATAGCCGTCCATGCGCGGCATCTCGATATCCAGCAGCACGGCGGCGGGTAATTCACGGGCGATGACTTCGAGCGCTTCCACCCCGTCACGCGCGGTCTGCACCTCCCACCCGTGCGCCTTGAGCATGTTGCTCACCACGCGGCGCACACTGGGGCTATCGTCCACCACCAGCACAAATGACTTCTGCGCTGAGGACGGCGCCATCATGCGCTGCGACGGCCCATCGGTCGGCCGGGGGGAGACGACGAACTCGCGCTGGCTGATCGTCGGCGCGGGCGATCGGGGAGCGCGGGGCGCGGTTGTCGTCGGGATGGTCGCCGCGGCCGAGCTCGCTGGCGCGCGCACCGCCGAGATCGGGCTGGTCGCCTCCATCGTGATGGCCGGCTTCGCGCCCGGCTCCGGCAGGACGACCTCGCCACGCGGTTGCTGCGCGAGCAATTCAAGCAGCTCCAGAATCAAGACGACCTGTCCGTTGCCGAGGACAGCCGCGCCCGCCACACCCGGTACGTCCCGCAGATGGGGACCGAGCGGCTTTGAGACGACTTCTTGCTGCGCGGCGATGGAATCCACGAGCAGGGCGACGCGGCGCTTCCCAGCGTTCACAAGAAGGATCGAAGACCGATCGTCCACCGGCCCTGGCGTCAGTTTCAGGTAGCTCGCCAGGTGCGCGAGCGGGTACTGCTCGCCCCGCATCTCGATGGCGGGAGCGGGACCGCTTGTGCGCTGGTAGTAGTCGAGCCGGCCAATTTGATCCACGACGGCCATGGGGATGGCGAGCGTCTGACCCCCCGCCTTCACGAGGACGGCGCGCGCGATCTGAAGGCTGATCGGGAATTTCAAGGTGAACTGCGTACCCTGGCCGATCGTCGAATCCACCTCGATGGAGCCGCGCAACCGCGTCACGGAATCGCGCACGACATCCAGACCGACGCCTCGCCCGGACTCCTCAGTCAGCGTCTCCGCCGTGCTCACGCCGGAGCGGAAGATAAGGTTGATCGCCTCCTTCTCGCTGAGGTGGGTATAGGGGTCAATCCAACCTTTTGCGATGGCCGTCGCGCGAATCTTTTCGGGATCTATGCCACCGCCATCGTCGGCGACGGAGATGACCACCTGATTGCCCTCATACGCCGCGCTGACAGTGATTTTGCCCGCGCGCGGCTTGCCGGCGAGTTCACGGACATTCGGACGCTCGATACCATGATTGACCGAGTTGCGGACAAGGTGCAACAGCGGCCCAGCGACCTCCTCGAAGACCTTGCGATCCACTTCGGTGCTGGCGCCTTCGGCGAAGAACTCGATCTCCTTGCCTTCGCGCAGCGCGGAGGCGCGGGTGGCGCGATATAGCCGCGGGATGAGCGACTCCAACGGCACCAGGCGCGCCTTGAGCAAGCGGTCCTGGAAGTCAGAGCTAAGACGATTCTCTCGCGCGAAGGACGCCTGGGTATCGCGGATGATGGCTTCCATCTCGTGGCCGAGCGTCACCATGTCGGCGACGCCCTCGCTCAGACCTCTGGAGAGGCGGTGGAACTCAGTGTAGCGATCCAGCTCGAGCTCGTCGAACTCATGGGCGAAGGATGGCACGTCGGGCCGCAGGCCGCCGGAGCCGTTGTGTCGGCCACCAGGCGCCCAACTACCGCCGCCGTCGCGACCACCGGAGCCGCCGCCAAGCGTGCCCGTCGTTCCCCGGCCACTCGGCAGAGTCGCCGCTTCAAAGCGCGTGTCAAGCTGTGAGCCAACGTCGCGCAGGCGTTCGCCGACGACCACCGCATCGCCGACCAGGCGGTTCAACCGGTCTACGCGCTCTTCCAGCACGGACCGATTGATGAGCAGTTCACCAAACAGATTGACGAGATCGTCGAGCTTGCTCAGTTGCAAGCGCACGCTCAGGTCGTTGGCGGTGACGCCGACCTTCTGCTCTGGAACATCCTCGGCCTCGTCCACGAGGTCTACCTGCGTCGCGTCGCGCTGCCCGCCTCCTATGCCGGCATCCGCAGGGGCGGCCTCGGCGCCGGCGATACGCGCATAGCGAGCCATCAACGAGCGCACGAGTTGATCTTGTTCGTCGTCCGGCATCGTTTCCGCGCCGGTGACGAGTAGATCGAGCGCCTCAGAAGTGTCGAGGAGGAGGCTGAGCACCTCTGATGTGAGGGTCGCCTGGTCCTCGACCATCTTATCGAGCAGGTCTTCGGAGGCGTGGGCAGTCTGCTGGATGCGGCTGAACCCCATCATGCCGGCGGCGCCCTTCAAGGTGTGCATCGCGCGGCGGACTGACTGCAAGACCGGCGTGTCGCCAGGATTGCGTTCGAGTTGGGCCAGGCCCGTCGTGATGGACTGTAGGTGTTCCTGCGCCTCGTCGCGGAAGACTTCCAGCGCCTCCGGAGATTGTTCGCTTGTTACACGCACGGGCTTGGGCGCGCGTTCGGCGACATTGGCCATCTGTGGCAGCACCGGCGGGGCGCCCGCAATTGGCATCACATTCGAGGAACCGAAGCCCGGAGTCAGTTCGGCGAGCAGTTGTCGCCGCACCTGGATCTGTATCTCCTGACGGATGCGATCCTCTTCGTCGCGCCGCAGCTCGGCGGCAACCTCCGCGCGCACATCGTCTTCGAGCTCGCGCCGCAACTGTTCGCGCACACCGCGTTCAAGTTCAGCGCGCGCGCCCGGCGAAAGCGCCCGCTCCGCGGCGAGGGAGGCGGACGAGGCGGCGCTGTCCACGCTCGGCGCGGTGGGCGCTGGTGGAGACGCCGCCGGCGGATTCCAGGTGACCTGGGCCACGGTCGCGCTGAAGCCGCCATCGGGTCCAGCGTCAAACGCGCGCATAGAGCCGTACAGCTGGCCGACATTGCCGAGCGCCGCGCGCAGGTCATTGAGAGTCTCTTCGATCTGCTCCTCGGTGGTTGTGACGGCGCGCCCGGAGCTTGTCAGCAAAGTGGCGAGCTTCTTCAGGCGGGTAGTCGTGACCCAAATGACGGAGAGCGGAAGGTAGCGGCGCACTGCGTCGGGACTCTGGCGCAGGTCCAGACCCATCTGCTGCCCGGCCCATTCCTCCAGCCGGTCGAGCGCGTCGCGCGAGCCATCCAGGAATGAGCGCAACTCCGACCGCTCGTCTTCCATCGCGACGGCGGCTTCGTGGATGGACGCCGCGACATCGCGCAGGGTTGCCACCTGCCGGCGAATCGCGTCCTCGTCCTGCCGTAGTTCCCGAACATCCGCTGACGGCTGCGTGGGCTGGGGTACGACAGGCATCCCGGCGGTTCCCAGGGCAGCGACATCCGACATCGCAAAGGCGTCGTTCCGCGAGGCTGCCCAGGATTGCTGCTGGTTTCCCACGTTGGAGGCTTGCCACGCGGGATTCGGGGCGTCAACCGGCGGCTGGCGCCACTGATCGGCGGACGCGGGCGGCTGGGGCG
>DATEGV010000244.1:0-10359 GCA_035279925.1 Ktedonobacterales bacterium
GCGTGGGGCGCTGGTGAGCGGCTGCGACGCGACGGAGACGCACATGCTGCGCACACTGCGCGCCGACGGGCTGGATGTCGCGGTGGGCCACGACGCCTCGCACGCGGAGAACGCCGATCTGGTGGTCCTCAGCCCGGCCGTGACGTATCTCAGCCCGCATCTGCCGGAGCTTGAACGAGCGCGGGCGCGCGGTATCCCCGTCGTGAAGTGGCAGGCGCTGCTCGGCTATCTGATGCTGGGGCGCATCGGCGTCTCGGTGGCCGGGGTCCACGGCAAAGGCTCGACGACGGCGCTGCTGGGCAGCCTGGCCATCGCGGGCGGCCTCGATCCGACGGTGGAGGTGGGCGAGTCGGTGCTGGCGTGGGGCGGCAACATCCGGCTCGGCGACGGGCCGCACTTTATCAACGAGGCGGACGAGTTCGACTACAACTTCCTGCACTACCATCCGCGCGTCGTCGTCCTGACGGCGGTGGAGTACGACCACCCGGAGTTTTTTCCGTCGTATGAGGCGATCCGCGACGCCTTCGTCCAGTTCGCGCGGGGGATGGATCTCGCGCCGCGCGGGGACACGCCCCCGCCCGCGCTGATCCTGAACGCGGACAGCCCCGGCTGCCTCGATGTGCTGCGCGTGCTTGGTGACTGGCCCGGCGTCGTGCGCACGTTCGGGGTGGAGGCGGAGTCGGCGGATGTGCGGGCGCTGGATATCACCGTCGCGGGGAAGACGAGCTTTACGTTGATGCTGGACGGCGTGGCGCTGGGGCCGGTGACGTTGCAAACGCCGGGGCGGCACTATGTGGCGAACGCGCTGGCGGCGACGGCGGCGGCGAGCCTGCTGGGCGTCCCACACGAGGCGCTCATCCCCGCGCTGAACGGCTTCACCGGGCTGCTGCGGCGCTTCCAGATCGTGGAAGACGGCGACGTGACCTTCATAGACGACTACGCGCACCATCCGCATGCCATCGCGGTGACGCTGGAGACGGCGCGGGCGCGCTTCGCGGGACGCCGCCTGATCGCGGTCTTCCAGCCGACGCTCTATACGCGCCTGCACCGCTTCCTTGGTGAGTTCGCCGCCGCGTTCGCCGCCGCCGATGAGGTCCTTATCGTGGAGACGCAGGCCTCGCGGGAGGTGGACACCGGGCTGGTCCACGGGCGCGATCTGGTGACGCGCATCCGCGAGCGGCCGGCGTTCAGCGGGCGGGGAGACGCGGTCCAGTACGGCGGGAACTTCGCGGAGACGGCGGCCACGCTGCGCGCGCGGCGGCGGCCGGGGGATGTCGTGGTGGTGATGGGGTCGGGTCCCGTGGACGCGGTGATTGCCCAGGGGCGGCTCAGTTGACCATCAGTTGAGCTTGTTATGCACCTCGGCGATGCTCTGCAGCCGGCGGCGCACGCGCGGGGCCTCTGGATAGCGCGGGGCGCGCTCGACGAAGGTGAAGAGGTCCGCGGCGGCGAGCAGAATCTCGCCCATCGCCAGGCGCAGCAGGCCACGGTCGCGCAGCTCCTCCGGGGCGTCCGGGCGCAGCAAGGCCAGGCGCTCGACGACCTCCAGCGCGGGCGCCGTCTCGCCATTCTGTAGATAGTGCTGTTTCAGATTGGTGAGCATGCGCACGAGGATGGAGCGCGTGCCGACGGGGTCTATCCACTGCGCCTCGAAGCGCGGGCCGCCGGGCGCGCTGGCCGTCAGCCGCAACATGAAGCGGCGGCAGGCGTCCAGATCGAGCAGCTCGCCGCCGGCGAAGGCGTCCACGAAGAGATCATCGCCCTCGTCCGGGGAGAGCGGCCACTTGGCGATGAAATGCGCGGGCAGACCGACGCCGACGAGCGGCGCGCCGATGCGCCGGGCAACCTCGATGTACAGGACGCTGAGGGTGATGGGCAGGCCACGCTTGCGCTCCAGGACGCGGTTGAGAAAGCTGTTCTCCGGCGCATAGTAACCTTCGGTATGGCCGGTATAGCCTTCGCGTTCGGCGAGCGTCGCGCGCAGCGTCCTCATCGTGCGCACAGCCGTCGCGCGGAGGCCGAGAGAGTGGGCGGGCAGACGCGCGCCCGGCGCCAGCCCCAGCTCGACGCGCGCATCAGCCGCTAGCGCGTCCAGTCGGCGCAGTGACGGGCGGTGGTCCAGCTTTGGGTCGCTCAGGTCGGCGATCAGCAGCGCCCCTTCGGCGAGATCCATCAGGTGTCCCGGCCGGCGCGCGAACGCGGCGAAGCGCAGCAGCGAGCGCAGGGCGTCATCGGTCATAGCGGGCAACTCCTCGTATGGATGCGAGCGACAAAATGGGCGTTTGCGCCGCCCACTCGCTGCTGTGCAGTGCGAATGCGCGGGCTCGTGGCGTCACTTTCGTCCCTCTCGCAAAGAATAATGATAGTGTCCCAGAGGCGGTGATGACCAGAGTGCGCGGGCAAGAAGCGCGCGAAAACCGTGCGCATTCGCCTTACGCGACGACGCGGAACACGGCGGACGTTCCCCCATCGTTTCCGCTCCGGCCCGCATTCGTGATGCGAGGGAACACTGGTGATATTCGACATAATGTGCGATAATATGAACAGACGTTCGAGGGCGAGACGCGCGTCACCGCGACGCGAGAACCCCGCGAAAGGGGAAGGCAATCATGTTTCAATTCACACAATCCGTCCAACTGATGGCCGATCCCGGCGAGCGTGTTGAGGATCTGCTGCCGGCGCGGGTCGGCAACCAGAAGGTGGCCGAGATTCTCTTCAATATCGCGACCATCCTCGAGATGCAGCAGGCGAATCCGTACCGCATCGTGGCCTATCGCAACGCGGCGCGGGGCATCCTGGCGCTTGGCGAGCCGATCGCGCCGATCCTCGCGCGTGGCGAGTTGCCACCGGTGCCGGGGTTGGGCGAGCGGCTGCGCCGGAAGATCACCGAATTGGTGATGACGGGGCGTATGACGTTCTACGACGACCTCTGCGAGGAGTCGCTGCCGGAGGATGTGCGCGAGCTGATGCGGGTGCCGCATGTGGGGCCGCGCACGGCGCTGAAGCTGGCGGCGCAGCTCGATATTCACTCGGTGCCGGAGCTGTGGGAGGCGGCGGAGCGTCGCCGGCTGCGCGAGCACTTCGGCTTCGGTCCACGCAGCGAGCGGCGGCTGGCTGAGGGCGCGCGTTCCGTGCTGGATACGCTGACCCCGGCGGCGTAAGGAGAGGTTGTCCTCACCCCCGGATTCTACAGAACCTCATCCCCCCCACGCCTTCCCCCTGCGGAGGGAAGGGGAACGCGGAGCAGGGCGATCGTCCTATGCGAGCAGCCGGTTGTATTCGTCGCGCACTAGGCGATAGCACTCGCACGAGGCTCCCTCCAGCCCTGGCGCGTCGAGGATGGTGATGACACCGCGATTGTAGCCGATCAGGCTATCGTTCCTGATCGATTCGGCGGCTAGCGAGACCGTTGGCCGGCCGACGCCCATCATCTGCCCCAGGAAGTCGTGCGTCACACGAATTCGGTCCGACTCACCGGCGTCGCGTAACATCAAGATCCAGCGTGCGAGTCGTTGGCGCACGGTGTGCCGGCCGCGACAGGCGATGCCCTGCGCAATCTGGCTCATGAACGCCTGCGTATACCTCAGCAGCAGGTCTTGGAAGGGGTCGAAGTGGTGCGCCTCATCACGAATGAACTGCGCGGGCAACCGATACGCGGCGCCTTTGACCTGGACAACCACCTCAAAGGGTTCAGAGGTGGCGCCGAGGAACGCCGGCAGGCCAGCCATGCCCTCGCTACCGACGAGGCCCACCTCCGCACTGGCGCCATCCGCCAGGACGCTCACCACCGACAAGATCGCCGTCACGGGAAAGTAGACGAACATGATGGCTTCGCCGCTCAGGTGTAGCACCTGATGGTCTTTTAGCAAGACGAGTTGCATCTGGCCGCACAGTCGCCCCTGTTCATCACCTGTGAGGGTGGCGAGCAGCCGATTCCTAGCCGATTGTCCGGGTTCAACATGTCCAGACATCGGACTCCCCCTACTTAAATGGAGCCTCGCCGCCCCTGTCCGACCAAGCGCGACATGGCGATCTGGTAGTTGCAAGTTGCTCGCCGCGACCGTCGTTGGCGTCTCCACTCAACGTCCGGCGACTGTCTCACGATCCGCGCATCCCAGCACACGGCGTGCCGTATTCATCTCCCATTGCTTGCCGTATCGCCGATTTTACAAGGTCTTAACGTTCGACTGTGACGCCTCACATGTGTTCGGTGGCGAACAGACATTTGTGCGTCCCGCACATATACTCGCCACCAGGAAGGCCGTTGCGGAAAGATCCAAGGCATACGATTGGAAGGAAACAAGGATGGCAAACCAAGACTTGTCGCGGTATTCGTCGCGTAATCCCCTACCGCTCTCGGAGGCGGTCAATCAGCTCTTCCGGGACGCTTTCACCACCCCATTCGCGGGTCTCGAGGCCACCTCGAGACTAGCGTCCACGATGAACCTGTATGACACCGATGACAGTTACATACTCCAGGTTCCGCTCCCGGGCATCCAGCTTGACCAGTTGAATGTCACCGTGCGCGAGAACGTCGTGACGCTCCAAGGCTCGACCGAGATCACCACCCCTGAAGGCGCCCGAAGCGTCTACACCGGCACGATGCGTGGGCAGTTCCGAGAGATGGTGCAACTCCCTGGTGAGGTAGACGTAGATCGCGCCAATGCCACCTATGACGACGGCGTGCTCACCTTGACGCTGCCCAAGGCGGCCTCAGCGCGCGCGCGCGAAATCCGCGTCAACACTCGCGGCGACGGCCAACAGCGGCAGCAACGCCAGACCGCGTCTCGGGAAGGCCAGTCACAGCAGGATCAGGGCCAGACGCACTAACCCCCTGGACAACCAACAGGGCATCCACGCTGGCCGTCGCCATATGTCCATCGCCCCAATCTGTGATGGCCAGCGGTGGAGGGAAGGAGATCAGCATGGCGCTCGTGTATGCGACGCGCAACTGGTGGGTGGTATTGATTCGTGGGATCGCCCTGGTGCTCTTTGGCGTCCTGGCGCTCATCTGGCCCCCCGGCATCACGTTTCTCGCATTGACACTCCTCTTCGGCGCATACGCGCTGATAGACGGCATCTTCGCCCTAATGGCGGCCTTTAGCGCGAGGTGGAGCGGGCAGCGAAACGGCTGGCTGATCGTCGAGGGCATCGCCAGCATCGTGGCGGGCATTCTTGCCTTCCTCTTCACGGGCCTTGCCGCGATCGCCCTGCTCTTCCTCATCGCCGCATGGGCGATCGTCACAGGTATCACGACGGTTGTGCAAGCGATCGAGCTGCGACGCATTCTCACCAACGAATGGCTGCTCATCCTGAGCGGCGTCGCCTCGGTCATCTTCGGTGCCCTGATCGCGTTCTTCCCGGCCGCCGGCATTATCGCGGTGGTCACGCTGATCGCCGTCTACGCGATCATTGCGGGCGGCATGGAGATTTGGTTGAGCCTGCGGCTGCAACGGTTACACCAGCAGCCCAGGGGGGTCAACACCGGCCAACCGCTGCCGACAGCGTTTTAGACATGCCAGGGTTAGTAGGTCTGTCCGTCGCGAAACAGCGTGCGCGGACACCTACCTCTGAAATCCAATGGAGTCACGATGATCGCCCTCGTCTCGTTTCTCGTCGTGGTCACACTCTCGCTCGTCATTGAACGCGTGGCGACGGTGGCGCTCGGCCTGACCGGCTTATCGCGTGACTCGGCTCGATTTCAGGCGCGTTCGGCGCTCACGGGCACGGGCTTCACCACCGCAGAGGCCGAGCAGGTGGCGACGCATCCGGCGCGACGGCGCATCATCATGTTGCTGATGGGCATTCGCAACCTCGAGATCATCTCCGGCGTCTCCACGCTCGTGCTGGTCTTCGTCAACGCGGGGAGCTCGCGAACCGAGATGGTCCGTGTGATCGCGCTGGCTCTGGGTCTGACGGGACTCATGTTGCTGGCATGGAGTCCGTGGGTGGATCGCCACCTGACGCGATGGATCGCATATCTCCTGCGCCGCTGGACGACGCTGGACGTGCTCGATTACACCACGCTGCTGGGCTTGACCGACGGATATGCGGTTCTGGATGTTCCCGTCGCGCCAAACGGCTGGACCGCCTACCGGCGCCTGAGCGACCTGGACCTGCCCAACGAGGGGGTGACAGTGCTGGCCATCCGGCGCGCCAATGGCGAGTTCGTCGGCGCGCCGCCGGAGCATACCGAGATCGGCCCGCAGGACAGGCTGATCCTCTACGGTTTTTCGGAGCGCCTGGGGGAACTGAGCGGGCGTCTTGCCGGCGCCATCGGCGACCAGGCGCATCTAGACGCCGTGGCCGCACAACGCATCGCGCTCGATCAGCAAGCCGACGGCGCATCGGCGCAACCGCCGCGTGTTCTGGAGCCACAGTATTGACGTCCGCAGCGCGGAAAGCGTTGATTCCGCGAGGATCAACGGGCACGTGAAGGAGTACAGCATGTCAATGAGTCCGTTCGAGTGGGGAAATTCCGGGACTGACAGCTTCGATGAGATCTTCGCGCGGTTCTTTGGCGGGCGGGATATGCTAGCTCCGACGCGTCGCGTGCAGCGGGTGGATCTCTCACGACTGCTGAATGACCAGTCCCGCGACTTGCTGGCCCGCGCCGCGCGGCAGGCGGCCGAGTGGGGCAACAACGAGGTAGACGCCATACACCTGCTCTACGCGGCAACCCAAATGCAGGTCACCCGCAGGCAGTTGCGACAGGCGGGTGTGGACGTGGACGCGCTGGCGAAGCGGCTGCAGCAGGCGGCTTTGAAAGGGACGCCACGCGACGAAGTGACCTCGCTTAGCCCCGCCGCCAAGCGCGTGCTGCTCGACGCGCACACGCAGTCGCAACAGGCGGGCGCGACGTACATCGGACCGGAGCATATCCTGCTGGCGCTGGCGGAAAATACCGAGACGCGCGCCGGGCAATTGCTGACCGATTCGCTGGCGACTCCGACGCAGCTCCAATCGGCAGCCTCCGGCGCGGCGCCGGCTCGTGGCCAAGCCGCTCCCAGCAGCACACCGACGCTCGATGACTACGGCCGCGATATGACGGCGGAGGCTCGGGAAGGGCGACTCGATCCCGTCGTCGGCCGAGAAAGTGAGATCGAGCAGACGATGGAGGTGCTCTCGCGGCGTACCAAGAACAACCCGGCGCTGATCGGCGATCCGGGCGTTGGCAAGACGGCCATCGTGGAGGGGATTGCCCAGCGAATCGTGAACGGCGACGTGCCGGCGAGCCTGAGCAACAAGCGTGTGATCACCCTTGATCTGGCGCGTATGGTCGCGGGAACGAAGTACCGTGGCGAGTTTGAGGAGCGGCTCAAGTCCGTCATCGACGAGGTGCGCGAACACGCGGATGAGGTCATCCTATTCCTTGACGAGATGCACACCATCGTCGGAGCGGGCGCGGCCGAGGGTGCGATGGACGCCGGCAATATGCTGAAGCCGGCGCTGGCTCGTGGCGAGCTGCATGTCATCGGCGCGACGACCATCGAGGAGTACCGCAAGAACATCGAGAAAGACGCCGCGCTGGAGCGCCGCTTCGCGCCGATTCTCGTCTCCGAGCCGTCGGTGGACGACACCATCGCCATTCTGCGCGCCCTGCGCGACCGCTACGAGGCGCACCACCAGGTGCGGATCACCGACGAGGCCATTGTCGCCGCCGCCGAGCTCTCCGACCGGTATATCTCCGGTCGTTTTCTGCCGGATAAGGCGATTGATCTGATTGACCAGGCCAGCGCGCGTGTACAACTGCGCGCCGGCGCTCCATCGGCGGACGATCGCGCCATGGATGAGCGGCTCGCTGCGCTCAAGCGAGAGAAGGACGCCTCCGTCGCCGCCGAAGACTACAAGCGCGCCAGCACGCTGCGCCGGCAAAGCGAGCAACTGGAGTCTGAGCGAGCGGCCAGACGCGGCGGGCGTAAAGAGACGCCCCTGGTGACCGAAGAGGATGTCGCCGAGGTCGTCTCGCGGGCGACCGGCATCCCCGTCTCGCAGCTCACTGAGGAGGAGCGCGCGCGGCTGCTACGCCTGGAGGAGCAGCTTCACGCGCGGGTGGTCGGCCAGGATGAGGCCGTCACGGCGGTGGCCGAGGCGGTGCGCCGAGCGCGGGCGGGACTCTCCGATCCACGCCGCCCTGTGGGATCGTTCCTGTTCCTAGGACCGACGGGCGTCGGGAAGACGGAGCTGGCCCGCACCCTGGCGGAGGCGCTCTTTGGCGACGAGGATCGCATGGTGCGGCTGGACATGAGTGAGTTCCAGGAGCGGCACACAGTCAGCCGGCTGCTCGGCGCGCCTCCAGGATATGTCGGCTATGAAGAGGCAGGTCAGCTGACCGAGGCGATCCGCCGCCACCCGTATAGCGTGCTGCTGCTGGATGAGATCGAGAAGGCGCACGGCGACGTATTCAACCTCCTGCTCCAGATTATGGATGACGGGCGGCTTACGGACTCTCAGGGCCGCACGGTGGATTTCAGCCATACCGTGGTGATCATGACGAGCAATCTAGGGGCAGATCGCATCCTCGCCGCCACACGCGCCGGTCAGCCGCTCGACACGGTGCGTGAGTGGCTGATGACTCAACTCCGCCAGCAGTTCCGTCCGGAGTTCCTCAATCGGATTGATGAGATCATCATCTTCCATGGACTGGAACAGGCGCAATTGCGGCAGATCACCGAGCTGCTGCTAGATCAGACGCGCCGGCGACTGCGCGCGCAAGACATCACACTCGATCTCACCCAGTCGTCCATCGACTGGCTTGTCGCAAACGGCTACCAACCTGAATTCGGCGCCCGTCCGCTGCGCAGGACGATCCAGCGCGAGATTGACAACCGGTTGGCGAAGATGATGCTGAATGGCCAGCTCCACCAGGGCCAGACGGTGCGGGCGGACGTCAAAAATGACCAGGTCGTTTTCGTGGTGTCCGGCTCTCCCACTGACACCTCCGCCAACGAGGATTCGCAGCGCGCTACCCGCACCGACGGGAAACGCGCCGAGGACTCCCGGGCCAACGAAACCGGAGGCGCTCGGCCCAAGCGCGATCACCCGCGAGGGGACCACGGCAATGGGCGGCGCGAAACGGGTGAGCCGAGTGGATCGGCGCGGCCAGGATAGTCGGATGATCGCCGGCCCGACCAGAGTGGAGGTCAAGAACGGGCCGGCGGATCGCGGTGCACGCCTATTCTGAGGACGAGTCTCCATATGTCCACGACCTGGAGCGTATTGTGGAGGCAACCGCCGTCGTCGCGCTCGCCATCTTCGAGGACCTGGGAGCGCTCCCTCACACAACGGACGGGTTTGCTTGGGTTCGTCGCCGAACAGACGCTCGAAAGCGGCATAGGTACACTACGACGGTAGGCTATCCCTGGCGCGAGCATGACGCCGCTCTTGCTGAGCGCACGGAAAGGAGGGATACAGCGGCAGAGTCATGCGCGGCATGGATTGGTGTTTTGGCAAACGACATCGCGGAAAATGGTATCGCTTAAGAGCGATCAAGGACGTATGGAGTTACCCAGGAGGATATCAGGAATGAGCACAGCTACACCAACGAGGACCGACGAACAGGTTCAGCGAGACGTGCTGGAGGAGTTGAAATGGGATGCGCGCGTCCAGCCGAATGAAATCGGCGTGGCGGTAAAGGACGGCATCGTGACGCTGACGGGCTGGGTGGACAGTTTCACGAAGAAGTGGTCGGCGGAAGAGGCTGCCCATCGTGTCCATGGCGTCAAGGCGGTTGCCAATGACATCGAGGTACGTCTACCGAGCTCGAGCGTGCGGACGGACGCCGACATCGCCGCCGAGGTGCGGCGCGCCCTGGAGTGGGACGCCGCCGTGCCGGCCGAACGAATCCAAGTAACCGTCAGCAAAGGTTGGGTGACGCTGGAGGGCGATGTTGACTGGCAGTACCAGAAGGATGATGCCGAGCGGGTGACTCGCCGCCTGATGGGTGTGCTCGGGGTCTCCAATCTGCTGACGGTCCAGCCACACATGAAGCCGAATCCCACGGATCTGAAATCCAGGATCGAGACCGCGCTCTTGCGAGACGCGATGATGGACGCTAGGAACATTACGGTGGAGGCGCAAGGCACCAAGGTGATCTTGCGCGGCCACGTGCGGTCATGGGCCGAGCGCGAAGACGCAGAGCGGGTCGCTTGGCTTGCCCCAGGCGTCACCTCGGTGCAAAACGAGATCAAGATCACCTACTAGGGCTCGAACTCACCCAACTCCTTCGCTGCGCTCTGGCGCTGGCTCCGCAAGCCATCCCCCGTCCCGCGGGGAGACGGAAACCCAGAGAGCGAGCGATGGCTGCCGGAGGGCGCCCGCGCCCTGCTGGAGATGATGGCCCCGGCGGCGTAGGGAGAA
>DATEGV010000245.1:0-4082 GCA_035279925.1 Ktedonobacterales bacterium
GGCGTAGCCGAAGTTCTCCGTGCCGCGCTCATGAGAAAACGGCGGATCTACGCGGTCCTGGTCGGCGTCGGTGAAGTCCGGCTCCGGAGTCGCCTCGTGCGCCCAGGCCAGCACAAGCTCCGGCCCATCTGGACGAGAAAGCGCGCCCCGGCCCGCGCCCATCCCATAGATTGTCATGGGCAGCGTGTTCCACGCCGGCTCGGGGAGAACGGGTCGCCGTGGGCGCAGATAGTAGAGGTAACGTTTGAGCGGCGCGATGGACAGGGGCATTCCGCCGACGCAGCGACTCACGCGCGGCGCCCAGGCGTTGGTGGCGTTGACCACCCACTCCACCGCGATCGCCTCGCCGGTCGTCTCAAGGTGGGTGATGCGCCCCGCATGGAGCCGCGCGCCAATCACCTCCGTCTGAGCCAGCAGAGTGACGCCAAGCTCGCGCGCCCTCCGGAATCCCTCCGCCAGGATGATGTGGGGCCGCAGAAAGCCGTCGGTTGGACAGAAGGTCGCGCCGGCCAGCCGCTCCGCTTCGATCAGCGGCCAGCGTTCGTGGACCGCGCCCGGCGCCAGCAATTCGACCGGCACGCCCATACGCCGCTGCATCTCAGCCAGGGCTTGCGCGTGGGCCCAGGCGGCGGCTGACTGTGCGCGGGCGTCTGGGCGCCAGGCGGGGGCGGCGCGCTCCGGCGACTCATAGAGGAAGAGGTAGCCGTTCTGCTGAATCACCGGCTGCGCCCGCGGCGCGGGTGTGGCGAGCAGCTCGTGGAACCGTTCGTACCACCACTCCGAATACAGCATGCCCGCGACGGTCTCCGGCGTGCCGAACTGCGCGCGGATGCCGGCGTTCGAGCGGCTGGTGGAGCCGTTGCCGACGCCGGCCTTCTCGATGACCGTGACGCGCATACCCCGCTCGGCGAGCCGGATCGCCGTCAGCGCGCCCGTCACCCCGCCGCCGATGATCGCGACGCGCTGATCTCGCACTTGTCCCACGCCGGCCATGCGCGCCCTCTCCGTGGTCTCCGGCGCGTCCAGTCGCCCCGGCGCTCCCAGTATACGACCGGCGGCTAGTTTACGGTGTGACGGTCACGGTCGCCTGCATCAAGGGGTGGAAGGTGCAGGTGATGTCGAACGTGCCAGCAGTGGGGAAGACGATGGTGTTCTTGTCGCCGCCGCCGAAGTTGACGCCCGTCTTGTTGTTGAGCTCGGTCGGCGCCCCGGCCTCTGGATTGGTAAACATGCCGTGTGTGCCGATCACCAGATCATGCGGACCGCCCGCTGAGTCGTCGAATACGATGCTCTGGCCGGCTTTGATGGTGACGGTGGTGTTGCCGGTAAAGTGGCCCGATCCCATCGCGATGGTCGCCCCACCGGAGCCGCTGGTTCCCGTCGTCGCGGTGGCGGGAACCGCCGTGGGCGCGGTGGTCGGGTTGCTAGGGGTGGTGGCCGTCGGTTGGGTCGAACCGCTGGCCGTCGAACTGCCGCAGCCCGCGACGAACAGTGCGAGCGCCGCCATACAGCCGATGGTCGCGGCGAAGGTTCTCCAGGTTCGCGAGCCGTTGCTGCGCATGTGTAGTCTCCTCTGTGTTACTCACGGATGTGAGGGGATTGCATAGGCCACGCGATCAGCGCGTGCCTGGCAGCTACTACGGCGGCGCGTTACAGAGCGAGCGGGCGCACAGACACGGCTGGCGAGGCGCTGGTCCCGTATGCGGCACGAGAGTTGCTGCTGCCACGTAGCGCGCCCACCGCATGTGGCGAGCGCGAATCAACGCGCGCGGAACGGGTGGCGGCGACCCCATCCTGGAAACGGAGTACGACATGGCGCTGGCGGAGACACTCAACGTTATTGACGAGCAAAATTGGCTGGAGCCCGCGAGCGATGTCGTGCAGCGGGCGGCCAACAAGAGCCTCACCGGCGGCAGCCTGCGTCGCCGAATTGACGACATCCTCAACGGCACATGGTTCGGCCACCCACTGCATCCCGCCGTGACCGACATCCCCACCGGCGCCTGGACCGTTGCCCTGGCGCTGGACGGCGTGGAGGTCCTGGCGGGGCGCGCGGAATTCATTCCCGGCGCGGACGCCGCGGTCGCGATCGGCGTCGTCGGCGCGGTCGGCTCCGCCCTGACGGGCCTCGCGCAGTGGCAGTACACGGATAGCCGCTCGCGGCGCATCGGCCTGGCGCATGCGCTCCTCAATACGGGCGCGCTCACGCTCTACACCACGTCTATGGTGTTGCGCGCGCGCGGCAAACGCGGCGCGGGCCACCTGACGGCCCTGCTGGGGTATACGATCACGGCGGCCTCGGCGTACCTGGGCGGCGATCTGTCCTTCGGGGAGCGCGTGGGAGTGAATCACGCGACGGAGCAGGAGTTGCCGGCGGAGTATACCCCGGCGCTACGCGTGAGCGAGCTGCCGGAGAACACGTTGAAGCGTGTCGAGGTGCAGGGCGTGCCGGTGTTGCTTGTGCGCCAGGGCGAGACGATCTACGCGCTCGACGAGGTCTGCTCGCACCTCGGTGGGCCGCTGGCGGAGGGCCAGCTAGACGGTTGTAGTGTGATCTGCCCCTGGCATAGCTCGCGTTTCGCACTGGATGACGGGCGCGTGTTGGCGGGTCCGGCGACGTTCCGGCAGCCGCACTTCGGGACGCGCGTGCGCGACGGGCAGATCGAGGTTCGCAGGATCGAGCTGAGCAGCAAAGACGGGCGCTGATCCCGTCCAGCGTGTCTCAGCGCAAGTAGCAGGTGTGTCGCGTGCGCAGCTGGCGGCGATACGACCGCTGGCACGGCGCATGCGGCGTAGGAGGATTTTTGTGTTCGGGCGGCCACTGCCGCGCCGAGGAATCTCGAGGATGGAGGAACCTTATGACACAGACAAGCCCGCTACAGACGACCGGCAATCGCCTCGTATTCGAGGACAGCGTTCAGGTCGAGGCGCCGATCAGCGAAGTCTATCGTCGCTGGACGGATTTCCAACGCTTCCCGACTTTCATGGAGAATGTCGAAGAAGTGCGGCCGCTGGGCAATGATCGGTACCACTGGACCGCGCGCATCTTCGGCGTCAAGCAGGAATGGGACGCCGAGGTCATTGATCAACAGCCCAACAGTCGCGTCTCGTGGCGCAGCGTCTCCGGCCCCTATAACCAGGGTACGGTGAGCTTCAGCCAGCTTGACACAGGGTCCACGGAGATTCGCCTTCGGCTTGAGTACGCGCCGCCACTGGGAAAGACCGGCCAGGCGCTGGATCAGATCACCCAGACGACGAAGCGCGAAGCGATGGAGGATCTGCAAAACTTCCGCAAGATGATTACCGGCCAGCGCGATGAGTACATGTTCGCGGAGGGCGAGAAGGTTTCGACCGGCGCCGGTGGTCTGCTCGGACGTCTGATTGTGCCGGCGGCTCTGGGTGTTGGCGGCGGTATCGCCGGCTATCTGTTGGAGCGGCGCGCCCGCGAGACGAACCCGATCACCCACACCATCAGCCCCGTCGAGACGCCCGCCGCGACGGCTGGGTGGCTCTTTACGGCGGCCAGCGCGGCCAGCATCGCCACCTCAGCGGCGTTGCGCATGCGCGGAGATCGCAAGAACTCGCTCTTCGTCGGGCAGTGGGCGCCGACGCTATTGACGGCGGGGATTCTCTCGCGCACGGTCGGCCATCGGGGCATCCGCACGCCGCTGAACACAGCGGGAACCAGCTGGGGCTTCGCTGCCGCCACGCTCGGCTCCATCGCCACCTCGGCGGCGCTGCACGCGCGCGGTCGCCGCAATGAAGGCCTCTTCGTCGGGCAGTGGGCGCCGACGTTCCTGAGCGCGGCCCTGCTCGCGCGCCTGTTCGACCGATAGGTTTTCGGACCTCACCCCCTATCCCCCTCTCCCGCAAGGAGAGGGGGAACCTAGAATGAGGATAGCGTCGCAATCCAGCGACCATGCCTTGGCGGCGGCCCCTCTCCTGTGGGAGAGGGGTGGCGCGTAGCGCCGGGGTGAGGTCTATTGTCTCTCCTCCGCCAGCAGCGGCCGGATGATCTCATCCGCTACGCGCCGCGCGATGCCCTCCGGATACGGGTAGATTAGATTCAGCACGAGATGGTT
>DATEGV010000246.1:0-2671 GCA_035279925.1 Ktedonobacterales bacterium
TTCCTCGATATGCCGGCGGCTCGCCAGTAATCGCTCCAGATCTGGCAGAGTAGTGAGCAGAGCGCTCACCCGCGCCATCAGCGCGTCCACCGGGGTCGTCGTGACAGTGCGTTCGGCGTCATGCAGAGCCGTATGGGGAAGCACCGTCTCAACGTACGCCAGTTCCTCATCAAGCGCGGCAAGAGCGATGGCGACGCTATCCGTCAAGCGCTCAAGTTCGTCCCACGCCCCGGGATCAGCGTCTTCTGTGATGCGCTCGGCCAAGGCCGCGGGAACCTCGCCGCTCTCATACGTGTCGGCGAGCGACTGTGACCAGCGCAGGCCTTCAAGGAGGCGGTTCCAGTCCGTAGTAAAGTCCGCGAAGGAGTCGCCAAACCAGTCGCGATAGCTCGCGGCTTGCTCGCGCAGCCAGCGCTCGGCGGCGACGACGTGACGCGCAACCTCGACCTGGTGAACGAGATCACTCCATCGCGACGAACCCGCTGGATGCGCCGAGAGGTGATGGGCGTCGAGGGTATCCACCGCGGACCAGAGGGCGCGCAGACCTTCCACCGTTGTGCGCACGCCGGCAAGCAGTGGCTCCATCGGCGCGGTGTACACGTCGCCCGGCGGTGGTGTGAGCTTGGAAATGTTCACGGTTGTTTGGAGAGGACGGGCGCACGCTGCCCAACGATCCAACGCGACGGCCAGCGAGGCGGCGTGGGCGCGCAACGACTCGAGCGCGAGGCCACCGGAGATTACTAGTTGTACGAGGGTCTCGGTGGGCTCGGTCTGGGGCGCGATCCGCGCGAAACCTTGATGAAAGGCCTGAGTCCATGTGATCGTCGCCAGGATGCGTTGCCAGTCTGGGTTGCCGACATCGTAGAGCCGGCCCAGCGCGCCCGCCAGGTCCGCGCGACGCTCGCGAAGCCATCCCTCATCGGCAAACACGCGCTTCGCCATGCCAAGATCGCTCGCCATTTCGGCAAACGAGCGCTTCGTCGCCTGCGCCTCTGGGCGAATATACGAACGGACAGTGCGCGCGTCGGCGCGGTATTGGCCGCCGAGACGGCGGAAGATAGAGCGGTACTGGGCGCGGAATCTCTCTTCCAGCGTGACAACATCCAGAGCGAACAGGTCATCACGGTAGACGGCGGCCACTGCCTCCCGCAGGGTTCGCGCCGAGCGCGCGTGTTCACCCGCATCGGTGGCCAGAACGGCGACGCGCGTGAAATCGTCGGCGCGCAGCCACGTCCGGGGCGGCCGGGGGGTTGCGAGTACGTGCGTGGCTAATCCATTGAGTTGAAAGGCGTCCTGTGGGGTTGCCGGCGACGGGAGATCGAGCTCAGCCGCAACAGCGCGGGCCGCATCGAGGAGCGCGGCGAGCGCGAGGGCGCTCTCGTCGAGCACGGTCGCAATCCGCTGGCGATCTGTGATTGCGACATCGTGGGGAGATTGTCGCGCGTCGTGCGCGAGCGAGCTGGTCGCGCGCTCGCATGCCGTCGTCAGTCCCGCATACACCGCCTCAAGGTCTGTATCGTAGAGCGAACGTTGGTAAATCTGGGCAATCTCCGCCGTCTCGGTGTGATAGGTGTCAGATCGCTCTTGAGCGTGAGCGGCAACGCCAAGCAACTCGGTAGCATGGGCTTCATTCAGCCAGGGGCGCAGAGGCGGGAAGGGGGCAGCAAGCGCGAGCTCGGCAACGTCGGAGTTCCGGCGCGCCTGTTCGAGCGTGGGCGCGTCACTCGGCTGGCTGTCCGGCTTCGGCGTTGCGTGCGGTTCGACACACAGGCGTAGCCGCGCTCCATCGCTCGCGATGACGCGCAGGGCGTCATTCAAGCGCGTAAAGTGGGCCTGGATATCGCTTTCCTTCGTGATTTCATGCCGCGTTAGCAGCGTATCGCGCCAGGGATGCTCGTTGTACTGGTCGAGAATGTCAAGATGTTCGCTCAGGTCGTCCAGCAGTCGTCGCATCGAAGCGAGTTGCCGCTCACCGATACTGCGCGCGTCCGTTACCTGGAAGTCAAAGCGGGGAGCGTCCTGGCGCTTGGCGAGTTCAGCGTAGGCGTCAAACGCGCTGATCCGCAGCTCGAAGCGGGGAGCGTGCAGCTCGCGCACGTAGGTGTTGAGTTCATCGCGCTCTTGTTGAAGTCGGAGTGAGTTCGTCTCCCATGCGCGTATCGGCTCAGCCGCGTCGTCGGTATTGCGCAGGGCGGCTGCCAGATTTCGGAGGAAGCCGTCGCGCTTTTGCCGGGGATCGTGCAGATTGAGCAGAAACTCGTCCAGCCCCGCTTCGCGCAGTCGCTTCCAGACTACCTCGAGCGCCGCCATCTTTTCACTGACAAAGAGTACTTTCTCGCCTTGGCCAAGGCATTCGGCGATCACGTTGGCGATGGTCTGGCTTTTGCCAGTGCCCGGCGGTCCTTGCAAGACAAAGTTCGCGCCCGCTTTCGCCGCCAGAATCGCTTCCTGCTGGCTGGAATCGGCTTCCAGAATCTCCAAGATATGGCCCGGCGACACCTGCGTGTCAATCTCTCCAGCGTCAATCAGTCGGCCGGGTTGGGGGATGGCAACGTTGTCTCCGCCGATCGCCCGAAGGAGCGTGTGCGCGTGAATCTGCGGCTCATGTTTGCGCAGGTCGTCGTACATGACAAGCTTCTGGAACGAGAAACGTCCCAGATGCGCCTCCTCG
>DATEGV010000247.1:0-2101 GCA_035279925.1 Ktedonobacterales bacterium
CGCTGTCCGCGCTGCTGGTGATGACCGCGGTCGGATTGGTGGCCTGCGGACAAACGACGAGTGGGCTGGGTGGCCAGTCGCAGGGATCGCGCGAGCCAACGGCGACATCGAGCAGCGGCGCACCATCCAGTGGCGCTACGCCGACCTCGACCAGTACCGGATCGAGCGGCTCACAGGTAGCGCCGACGCCGGGACAGGTGACGGTTTCGCTGATCGGGCCGGCGCAGGGAGCGCGGAGCGTCGCCACCACGGAAACCATCACCGTCGAGATTGCCAACGGTCTCTCCTCGACGATCACCGCGACCGACCACCACACGAGTTGCACAATGGTCACGCTTGAGCAACAGGTGAGCGGGGCGTGGCAGCCGGTGGGGCGCTGCCTCATCATGGCCGCGACGCGCATGATTCCCATCGCCGGGGGCCAGGCGGTGAAGCAGATCCTCGCGCCACAGAACGGCGCGACGGCGCATGCGTGGCCGGCGGGAACGTATCGCGTCGCGTTCGGCTACAGTGTAGGGTCGGAGACGCCCACGCCAGGGTCAGGAGCGACGGTCTATTCGGCGACGTTCACTATCGGCTGATCTGTGGAATCCGGGGGAGTCGCGAAGGACGGGCGAGGGGATTTAAACAGTGAAGGGGCAGGCGTTATGCCTGCCCCATTAACCCTGTGGTCGTGGATAACAGCCCACTCCCGATACACCAGCGCCGAAGCGGAGAACAGCCCCTCCGACTGGTGCTACGCCTGGCGGAAACATCCCGCGTGGCGATGACGCAAGCGCGCCGGAAATCAGCCCGTCCGGCCTGCGAAGCGACCATCTGGAAATCAGCCCAGTGACCGCGTGTGGTTCCGGGGAAAACAGCCCCCGCAACCGGGGCGTCATGCGAGGAAACAACCCTCTGACGCTGGAGGTAGCCACGCCGAGAACAGTTCGAGTGACCACCTGATGCGACCAGTATACCTGCCTCTTCATGTAAAGTCCAATAAATGTTTCTGTTCTTGGAAATAAAGGATTGATAATAGGACAAACGGCTGGCGACGGCGCCGCGATCCGAACGTCTGTTACACTGTGCGCAGGGATGGAGCCAAGCGAGACAGGCGGCCCCTGGCACATTTTCTGCTTCCCCCCTCCCTCAGCGCCTACGTCAACAGCGTGTGGGAGGAATCGTCGTGTGCAACGAGCAACCGGAGACCGAGCCGCACAGCGCGTATGTGACGCCTCCCACGGACGAGTCGGCGCCGGGAACGTCGTCTACCGGACGCGCCATCCTGCCACAGCCGTCCGCGCCGCTGAGCGGGGTAGCCGCGCTCATCCATACCCTCACGCTGGACCTCTCCCCCACCGAGGCGCTTCAGCGCGCCCTCACGCACGCCGCGCGGCTCCTACCCGAGGCCGAGGCGCTCTGCGTCGTTGCGCTGGTATACACGCCGCGACGCGCGCTCGAACTCGCGGCGCAGGTCACGCAGCCGGCCGCCAGACCGCTTGCGGTGGGGGGCGAGACGCTGGGCCTCGGCGCGGAGCTCGATGAGCGCGTGCTCGACCGGCGCCAACAGGCGCAGAGCGGCGCTATACTCTGCGCGCCCCTGCCCGCCGGAGACGCCGACCTGCTGGGCGTCCTGCTGATCCGGCTGCGCGACAGGGCGGGCTCGCCTTCCCCGGCGCTTGCCATCGTTTGCGACATCCTTGCCGCGCTGTTGACGCGGCGGCGTTCGGCGTTGATCGCGGCGCGTGGCCGGGTGGCGCTCGATGCGCTGCCCGCGCTTGCCCAGCCGGAGGAACTGTCCGCATTGGACGCGATCGCCGCGCCGACGCCGGGGGCGGCACAAGCTTGGGACGCGGCGGAGTGGGCGACACTGCGACATGGGGCGGCGGCGCTCTCCGCCCTGATGCGGGCGCGCTCGATTCTGGCGGCGCGTGTGGAGACAGATGGAACGGCGCGCGTTCTTCCCGAGGGCGAGACGGAGCCGGTGGCCCTCGCGGACGGCGCGGAGGCGCTGCGCGGACTCTTCGCCGGTGCGCCGCGAACGCTGGCAATGGAGGATGTCGCTCGCGCTGCGCCCGCGCTCGCCGGCCGTCTCGGCGCTGAGCACGGCGAGCCGGAG
>DATEGV010000248.1:0-4614 GCA_035279925.1 Ktedonobacterales bacterium
TGTGTCCAGCCTCGTGGATCGCCACAACGCGCAGATCCTCCTCGCTGAGCACCAGCGGCCGCTCGGCGCCAAGCTGGATGCGGTCGAGCGCGTCGGTGAAGCAGCGCATGTTCACCCGGTCGAGGTTCCGGCGCGCCGCAATCTGGATCGCGTGAACATGCGCTGCTTCTTCGACGCGCTGGATCGCATCCAGCTTGGCGCCGAGCGGCCGCTGGTGCTGACGGAGGAAGACCTGCGCGTCGTAGCGGTGCACGAGGGCGGCCACGCGCTGGTTGGCCTGCTGACGCCGCACTCCGATCCGGTGACGAAGGTGACGATTGTGCCACGCGGGCAGGCGCTGGGCGTGACGCAGTACACCCCGCTGGACGACCGCTTCAACTATTCGCGCGAGTACCTCTTCGGGCTGCTGATGACGGCGCTCGGCGGGCGCGGCGCGGAGGAGGTGGCGCTGGGCAGCATCACGACGGGCGCGGAGAACGACCTGCAAAAAGTCACGCTGATCGCCCGCAATATGGTCTCGCGCTGGGGCATGAGCAGCCGTATCGGTCTGATCTCCTTCAGCGACCGGCCCAGCCCGTTCAGCATGGGCGGGGAGTTCGGCCAGCGCGACTATAGCGAGACGACGGCCGGCGTGATTGACGATGAGACGCGCGATCTCGTCCAGATGGCGTATCAGCGCGTGAAGCAGATGCTCACGGAGCATAAGGCGACCTTGGAAGCCATCGCGCGCGAGCTGCGCCGCCACGAGACCCTCGACGCGAAGCAGCTCAGCCAGATCCTGATCGAGACGGGCATCAATCTCGCCGAGGTCGCGCCGACGCCGAACGCGGAGACGATTGGCCTGCATGAGGGCGACGACGCGCTGCCGAACGTCGTCACGCCGGGCAGTCTGGACACGACGCCGATGGCGCCGGACACGTCGGGGCCTAGTCAGAACTAGAATGGACCTCACCCTCTGACCCCCTGTCCCACGAGGAGAGGGGGAACCGGAGCGTATGCGCCTCCGTGTCCCGCAAGGAGGGGGGGCCGTGGAACGTGAACGTATGCGCCCCCTTGCCGGCGTAGGTCGGGGAGGGGGCGTCGCCGTTGGGTGGCGCGTGTATATGTAACATGAGAGCCGGAACGGGGATATAGTCTATGGAGCGCGGCGCCGGTATCGCGCCGGGTGGCCGTATGGCTCCAGCACAGCGAGCGTAGTGAGAATCACAGAAAGTAGCAGACACAATGGCGGAATACGCAACATTTGGCGCGGGATGTTTCTGGGGCGTGGAGGCGGCGTACCGGCAGATCAAGGGCGTCGTCTCGACGGCGGTGGGCTACGAGGGCGGCCGGCTCGACAACCCGACCTATCGGGATGTCTGCTCGCACACGACCGGACACGCCGAGGTAGTGCAGGTGGAGTACGACCCGGCGCGTGTCTCGTATGACGACCTGCTGGCGGTGTTCTGGGAGAATCACGATCCGACGCAGCTCAATCGCCAGGGACCGGACGTCGGCGATCAGTATCGCTCGGTGATCTTCTTCCACTCGCCGGAGCAGCAGGCGGCGGCGCTGGCCTCGAAGGAGCGGCTCGAAGCGTCGCACACGCTGCGGCGGCCCATCGTGACGCAGATCGTGCCCGCCGAGACGTTCTACAAGGCGGAAGACTACCACCAGCAGTATCTGGAGAAGCGCGGCCTCTCGACCTGCCACATTTAGGGCGGTTGATCTACCCCCAGCCGACGGATGTCGTCACCTATAGTCCCTCTCCACTCAAGGAGAGGGACGTTTCGTGTCATCATGCCCGGCTTCACGCGCATCGAATCACCCTGCCATGTGTGATCTACCTCACTTGCCGGGGAGGTGAACCGCCTGTATACTGGGCGCCAAAGCTGACCTGGGAAGCGGCGGTCACGTGGGCATGATCGGCAAAGTCCGGCGGCGCTGAGAGGGCAGAGTCATGGTGAGGCGAAGACTACTTACCGGCTGCGCGGTTGTGGCGCTGCTCTGTGTCGTGTTGACGGGCTGCGCCGGGGCGAAGTCGAAAGCCATTAGCAAGGCGACCACGCCTCCGACGGCGACCACGATCCCCACCGCGACGCCGGGAGCCACGCCGACCGATCCAGGGACCGCGCCGACCGTCCCGCCGCAGACCACGACCTGTTCGACGGCGCTCTTCAGCAATCAATCCCTGGGATACGCACAGCAGGGCGACCTCATCATTGGCGCGCTGGACTTCCAGGCGCCATACTACCCCGGCTACCAGCTTCCGGCGAACCTGCCGTTCGCGCCGTATAAGGTGGACGCGAGCTTCGGCGGCAAAGGCGGAGTCGGACCCACTGGGTTGCCCCTCAGCAATCCATCCACCGGCTTCGGTCTCTTTCTCTGCAACGCCTCGGCGACGCAGACGCATACCATTACGAGCGTCACGTTGAAGGTCGCCGCGTTCACACCCTACTCAGGAACGCTCAACGAGGTGCGCGCGTGTTCGCTGGTCTACTCGCGCCCGCAGGGGACGAGCGGCGGCGGCTGTGGCGGCGGCGCGGCCTACGACATGCAACTGACGGGCGCGTTCCCGGCCAGCGCGCCGGTGGGCACGGAGATCACGATGCAAAACAGCGTGTCGAGCAACGCGAGCCTGCCTGTCACGCTCCAGCCGAATCAGACGTTCTACATCGTGTTCGGTCCCACGCTCCCACAGCTCTCCGGGACGTACAGTTATCAGGCGGGTCTGGGGATTGACGGCGCTCCGGCGGCGTATATCTCCGGTGGCACAACGCCGGCGCTCTACGCGCCCGTCACCCACACCTGGGACGGCGGCAACTGCCTGAGCGCGGCGATGCAGGCGCAGATACCCCCAGCGACAAACCCGCCCTCGGTGTATATCTGCCCGGCGTAGGGGATTGTTCCCCTGCCCCTCCGCGACATTGGGTAGAGGGTTAGGGTTGCGCGCCCTCGCGCTCGATGATGCGGTCGGCGACGCCGAGCAGGTCATCCGCGACGATGTCAGGACGCGGGGCGAGCGGGTCGAGCGTCTGGCCGCGACGCGCGACGAACGCAGCGGCGCATCCTGCCCGCAGCGCGCCCGTGGTGTCCCAGTCGTGGGCCGCGATGAGACGAATCTGGCCCATCTCAACGCCGAGGCTGCGCGCGGCCATCCGGTAGACCTCGGCGGCGGGCTTGAAGCGCTTGACAGCATCCACACTCAGAACCTGCTCGAAGTAATCGCGCAGACCGGCGTTGGCCAGTTGCGCCTCGACGGTCGCCGGCGGCGAGTTGGTCAGCGTCACATGCGCCAGCCATAGAGGTGGAACCACCAGTACGCGGAGGTCAGCCAGAGGCCCAGGATCGTCGCGAAGAGCGCGCTGCCCATGATCGGCAGTAGCCAGCCGGGGGCGCGGTCAATCCGTATCAGGAGAAATTTGGCGACGAATACGCCGTAGATGAAAGCGCCCAGGATGGAGTGGATCAGGATCCGCCTGTCCATTGGCGTGATCCCCAACTCAAATAGGCAGTTGAAAGCCACCGGCAGGGTCAGTAGGATGGCGCCGCGCCCGGACCAGCGGTGGACAACCTGATAGAACCGCGTCGGTGGCGTGATGCGGAACAACCCGTACATCCCCGCCGCCCACACGAGCTGGCCGAAGCTCAGGACGAGAACCGCCGAAGCGATCCACGCCTTCATATAGATCGTGCTGCTGAAGAAGAGGTGAAAGTAGGGTATGGCGTGGGGCGACGTGTACATGTGGCGCGCCAGCAGGCCAACGCTGACCGTCACCAGCGCGCCCACCGCCAGCGCCGCGCTCACTTGCAGGCGAACGGGCGCCTTTCCTGTAGGGTCCGTCGGCGCGCGCCGACGCTGACGTGATGGGCGTTCTATGGTGTGGGCCAGGGTTCTTACGTTCGCGTTCTCCGGCATCACCATGCTCCAATCTGACCGCGCGCGCCGGGCGCCGCCCCACAAGAGGGGTTGTCGCTTGTGGCGACCGTGCGGTTAGTGGAACATACGGCAGGCGGATACGCGCTCAGTCAGCGCGCCGGGCTCGTCAATAGCCGCTGTGATGGGTCGCGGTCGGTTGCCCTGGACTCGACGGCGACGTGGAACCGCCACACGCGGCGACGCTCAGCGCGATGACCACGAGCAGGAGCAGCGCGCACAGCCATCGCATGGGAGTACTCTGTCGGATCATGGGCGCCTCCATTCTATTCGATCTGTTTCGGCGGATCATCCTGCTCCGTCGTACGTGCGCAGGTTACGCTTGGTGAATGCTGCGCCATGGCTGGCGACACCATTATGAGGAGTTTGAGGATGTTCGGCTCTTCGCGCTTCGCGTCGTTGCCTGATGAGGTGTTCCAGCTATTGAGCGAACTTCACGCGCCGCCGCGCCTGGTCGCGCATTTGGCCATTGTTCACGATACTGCTATGCGCATTGTCGCGGCGGTGGATGCTCACTGGCCCACTTTAGCGTACGACAGGGCAAGGGTGATGCTTGGCGCGGCCACCCATGACATTGGCAAGGTAATCTATCCTGCTGGACTCTCCGCACTAGGACACGAGCATGAAGCCGCCGGAGAACAGCTTCTGCTTGCCCACGGATTCGACGCTGACTGTGCGCGGTTCGCGCGGACGCATGG
>DATEGV010000249.1:0-15244 GCA_035279925.1 Ktedonobacterales bacterium
CTGCTGAGAATGAGAGCGCCGATGTATTCCATAGCGTGGTCGCCCATCCACAATCCAGCCTGGGACGCGACTCCCTATGAGTATGTGGAGGCTGGACTGGTCGGGTGGGGCCGCAGCCGGCGGCTCGCGCGCGCCGCGGACCCGTCCGTCGCGCTCAAGGCATACCTCGGCCTCCAGCACTTCGATCCCGCGCGGTGGATGTTGCCCGGCGAGCCAACCACAAAATACTTCCTCTCCCTCTTCGTCGCGGGGAGAACCATCTCGATGCGCACGTTCCCCACACTCACGGAGGCGCTCACGGCGCTCGACACGTTTTACGCCGGGCTATCAAGTGGCGGGCAGTGAGCGCGCGCGGCCGGGCAGCCGGGTGCGCGTGCTACAATCTGGCTGGAGTATCAGCCGCGCGACGGCGGCGCACGCGAAAGGGCCGGCGCAGGTATGGACGACTCGCGACGAGAACTCAACGGACACCGCCGGTCGGATGGGCCGCGCACGCTGCGCCTGGCGCTCGCGCAGGTAAACGTCACCGTCGGCGACCTGGCAGGCAACCTGCGCCGCGTCGAAGAGGGCATGCGGGCGGCGGCTGAGCAGCGAGCGCGCATCGTCGCCTTCCCGGAGCTCGCGCTGACCGGCTACCCACCGGAAGACTTGCTGCTAAAGCCCGGATTCATCCGCGACAACCTCACCGCGCTCGACACCCTCACCGATGCAACCCGCCGCCATCCCGATCTGACTGTCGTCGTCGGCTTCGCGGACCGCGATATTGACCTGTACAACGCGGCGGCGATCCTGCGCGACGGCGAGCGCATAGACGTCTACCACAAGCAGTATCTCCCGAACTACGGCGTCTTCGATGAGGACCGCTACTTCAGCGCCGGGACGCGCGCCCCTATCCACGTCATTGACGGCACGGCCATTGGCGTCAACATCTGCGAAGACATCTGGTATCCCGGCGGCCCGCCGACGGAGCAGGCGTATGCAGGCGCCGAAGTGCTCATCAACATCAGCGCCTCACCATTCAATCTTGGCAAGCAGGGGTTCCGCGAGCGCATGCTAGCCACACGCGCCGCCGATACCGGCTCAATCGTCGCCTACGTCAATCTGGTGGGCGGCCAGGATGAGCTGATCTTCGACGGCTCCAGCGTCGTCTTCGATGACCAGGGCGAGCTGATTGCCCGCGCCCGCGCCTTTGAGGAAGATTTGCTCGTCGTTGATCTCGACGTGGATGAGGTCTTTCGCACGCGCCTGCACGATCCCCGCCGCCGCAAGGAACGTCGCGCGCAGCAGCCACACACGGAGCCGCCCCTCATCGTCTCGCGCTATACGGCCCAGACGACCGGACGCGCGAGCGGTGGTCGCGACGTGGCGCAAGTGACGCCGGCGGGGCGCGCCGCGCGCATCGAGCCGCTACCTGGACCCGTAGAGGAGGCGTATCGCGCGCTCGTCCTGGGCACGCGCGACTATGTGCGCAAGAATGGCTTCCAGGACGCCGTCATCGCCCTCTCCGGCGGCATAGATTCGGCGCTCACCGCCGCCGTCGCGGTGGACGCGCTTGGCCCGGAACACGTCTGGGGCGTCTCGATGCCGTCGCGCTACTCCTCGGCGGGCAGCAAGGACGACGCGCGGACGCTGGCCGACAACCTGGGCATTCGCTACACGACTATTCCCATTGAAGACACCTTCGCCGCCGCGCTCGGCGCCCTGCATGACGCATTCAACACGCGCCCGGCGCCAGCGTCCACGCTCGCGGAGGAGAATCTGCAAGCGCGCATTCGCGGCATGTTCCTGATGGCGCTGACGAACCGCTTCGGCTCGATCGCGCTGACAACCGGCAACAAATCTGAGATGGCCGTCGGCTACGCCACGCTCTACGGCGACATGGCCGGCGGCTTCGCGGTCCTCAAGGACGTGTTCAAGACGCTGGTGTATGACCTGGCGCGCTGGCGCAACGCGCAGTCGCCCTCGCCCGTCATCCCCGCCAGCACGATTGAGAAGCCGCCATCGGCGGAGCTGCGCGCCGACCAGAAGGATACCGACAGCCTGCCGCCCTATGAGGTTCTGGACCCGATATTGCGGGCATACGCGGAGGAGGATCGCGATTTCGACGCGATTGTCGCGCTCGGGTATGAGCCGGAGACCGTGCGCCGCGTGTTGGGCATGGTGGACCGCAGCGAGTACAAGCGACGACAGGCGCCGCCGGGAATCAAGATCACCGCGCGGGCCTTCGGGCGGGATCGCCGCCTCCCGCTGACGAGCGCGTATCGCGGGCAGCCGTCTCCGTTTCCCACGCCGCGCGAGCGCGACGACAGTGGCAAGCCCCAGCAGAGGCCGAAGGCGCGCCGATAAGCGCGGTCAAGTGGAGGTAACGAGATGTCGGGGTTCTCTACGGACGAACAGCAACGGCCGGGTGTGGCGATACACTTCCTGGGCGCTTCGGCCTCTGAGGTTCCCGACATGGTCTCGCCGCCCTGTGTCCTCTCTGGCTCCTCCAACGTCGCCTTGGCGCAGACGGTGGCCAGCCGCCTGGGCAGTTCCCTGTTGGACCGTCGCATCGAGCAGTTTCCTGACGGCGAGATGTATGTGCGTCTGGGAACGAGCGTCCGCGGCCGCGACGCCTTCATCATCCAGCCGACCTGCGCGCCCGTCAACGACAATCTGTTCGAGCTGCTGTTGCTGCTCGACGCGCTCAAGCGCGCCTCAGCCGCGCGGTTGACAGCGATCATCCCCTACTACGGCTATGCGCGACAGGACCGCAAGTTTACCGGCCGCGAGCCGATAACGGCCAAGCTCGTCGCTAATTTGCTGGCCGCAGCCGGCGCCACCCGCATCGTCGCGATTGATCTGCACAGCCCCGCCATTCAAGGCTTCTTCGATATCGGCATGGATCACATGACCGCCATCCCACTGCTCTGCGAGTACCTCATGGCGCACATCCCGGCGGAGAGCGTGATCGTCTCGCCCGACACCGGCGGTGTGAAACGCGCCGACGTGTTCGCGCGCATCCTCAACCTCCCCATCGCCATCCTGCACAAGCGGCGGGCCAGCGCGCGTCAGGTGGACATCGCGGCGGTCATTGGCGATATCCGCGACAAATCGCCGATCATCGTGGATGACATCATCGCCACCGGCGGCACCATCAGAAAAGCGGTGGATACGCTGATTGACGCGGGGGCGCGGCCGGATGTGCGCATCGTGGCGACGCATGGCGTCTTCGCGGGCGATGCGCTCGAGATGCTGAATCATCCCGCCATCAGCGAGATCGTCGTCACCGACACGATTCCGGTTCCAGCCGAGGCGCTCGCCGCCCTCCCCGCGTTGCGGGTGGTCTCGGTGGCGGAGTTGCTGGCCAACGCGATTCGCCGGCTGCACAGCGGCCTCTCGCTCAGCGAGCTTTTCTCCGGTGAGGGCGCGCCGCCAATTTAACGCCTGACCGGACCACGGTTCACCCACGGCAACGCAGCTCCATGTCAGCGGCAGGAACAAGGCAAGGACCGCTAATAGGACATTTGCTCTATGCCCGGCAGTACCTCCGGTAGCCCGCTTTGACAGGAGGGAAGTGCGGCGGCTACCATGCCCACGGTCAGGAGCGAGGCGGCGAATGAGCGCGTCCCGCGCCGGCCATCAGGAGGACAAAGCACATGACTCAGAGCAACTCGCATGGCGGCAGCCATTCCGCGCACACGGCGACCTCCGAGACGGGGAAGGAACTGAAGCACGCCGCCGCCGAAGAACACAAGGTCGTCAAGACCGCGCGCAAAGTGGACAGCAAAGTCTACGAGGCGCAGGTGCTCGCCAGCGGCAATCCCAAGCGTATCGAACGCTACTTCGCGCGCAAGTTCGCGTACAAGATCTTCGGCAAGTTCATGGGCAAGACGCTCAACAAGATCTAACCGCGCGCCGACCAGTATGTCTCGAACCCGCGCAGGCGGGTTTCGCGGCCGAAGGCCATCCTGGCGCGGTTTTAACCGCCGTCCGCCTACTGCCAGCGCGGATCGTCGGGTGTCAGCGCGAAGATGAGCGTCGAGCGCAGTGTGTCGTCGTACGCGACAGCTGTGTTGCGCAGCGTCGCCTCGTGGACGAAGCCGAGGCGCCTCGGCACGGCCGCGCTGCGCTCGTTGCGCGCGTCGCACTGGATGGCGACTCGCTGCGCTCCGAGCGTGTCAAAGGCGTAGTCCGTGACGAGCTTGACCGCCTCAGTGATGTAGCCGTGCCCGGTGGCTCCCGCGCGCAGCCAATAGCCGATCTCGAAGGACGGCACGGCCCAATCTTGCGGATGCAATGCGCACCCACCGACAAAGCGAGATGTCCGCGCGTCCCACAGTCCGGCATTGAAGCCCTCGCGCAGCAGCCACTTTGCTCTCATCCTATTGAAAAAGTCGCGCGCATCCTCGATAGTCGTATACTTCGTCGCCCACGGCAACCACGGCAACAGATGTTCGCGCGACTCGACGACCGCCGCGAAGAAGTCTTCGGCGCTCGCCTGCGTGAGAGGCCGCATGATCACCCGATCATTCTTCAGCTCCTCAAACATCGGTCGCAGCGTCGGGTGTATCGGTCGGTCCACGCCGAGACTCCTTCTTCAGGAAACGTCCGCCGGCGCTCCGCCAGCGCCATGTCACTCGGCTCCATGCTATCACACCCCGCTAACAGCCACGCGGCGGAACTTTCCTCACGTCGCCGGCGTCAGTCGTAGGAGGACGATTCTGCGAAACTGGCGCGCACGAGTCAGCGAGCCGGCGCATAGAGAGGGGATATCCATGAGACGACGAGCATGCCTCTCCACACTGGCCCGCCGACACATACGGCCGATCACCGCCATGCTTGGCCTTATGCTGGCGCTCCTGCTGCTTGCCGGCTGCGGCGCGGCGACAACTGCCGGCGGTCACTCGGAAAACGCCGCCACCCCGACGCCCACGAAGCCTGGGATCGGCAAGACCTCCGTGCGCGGCTGCCCCGGTCCATACGAGAGCGTCGGCAGCCTCGGCAATCCCGCGCTTGTCTTGACACTCCAACAAAAGAGCGGCGCCGTGCGGACCGGAGATCTCGTGCGGCTGGAGGTTCCCGCCGACATGCGCTGGAATCTGACGAGCGCCTCCGCGAATCTTGCGCTCGTTGAACCGGGCGGCGTTCAGGATAGCCAGCGGAACGTCTGCGTCTGGAGCTTTCGCGCGCGGGCCAGTGGTAACGCCGCCGTCGAGCTGACCGGCGCTGCCCTCTGCGACCAACCGGATATCGCGTGTCCGCAGTATGCCGAGGTCGCTGACTTCTCGCTCTCGATCTCGTGAGTCCGCGCTCGGCTTTCTCTGTAGCCCATCTCACGCGCCCGCCGTGGCCGTCGCTCCGTGCTGGCTGGTATAATGCGAGAACGTCGCATTGTCCGCCGGGAGAGCGCGGACCAGGGCAGGCGCGGCTCATATCCGCGCCTGATTGAGGGGGCGCCAGGATGGGCAAGCTCGTCGAAAAGTTGCGGAACGTCGGCACGTCGTCCGGCGGAGGCATGGGATTCTTTGGTCGGGCGCGCTCGACCACGCGGTCAGCCCGGCCGGCGGCTATCGCCGTCACGCTCGGCGCGCGGGACATCGCGGCGGCTGAAGCCGTCATCAAGGGCGGCGCCGATATCGTGATCGTCACCGGATGGAAGCCAGGGATGGCGACCGACGCCATCAAAGGCGCGCTTGAAGGGTCGGATGCGCTCTGGGGCGTGGAAGCCGCCGACGACGCTTCCGCTGAGAATCTTGTACGTGCAGCCCAGGAAGCCGGCGCGGCGTTCGCCATTCTCGGCCCCTCCGCTCCGGCGCGGCTCCTGCTCGACGATGTCGAGAAGTTCGATCTTGTGGTCACGATTGATCCACCCAAAGACGACCTGAGCCTGCTCATTCTGCGCGGCGAGAACCTGCTGCCGGCGCAGGCCGCGCTACTGCGCGCCCGCTTCACGAATGCCGATCTCGCCGCCCTGACGATCGCGGACTTCGCGAGGCTGCGGCTCGTCTTCGAGGGGCTGCGCTTTCCTGTTATCGCGACGCTTGGCGAGGAACCAGCGACGGCCAATGTGCGCACCCTCGTGCGTATGGGCGCTGACGCGATCGTGTTGCCCGGCGTGGGCGTAGACGCCGCGAAGCTAGCGGACCAGGCGCGCGCGCTGCGCGAGGAGCTTGAGAAGATCCCCGCCCGCCCCGACGAGCGGGGCGGTGTCGCCATCGGCGGCCTCATGGAAGCGAGCGGCACATCGCTGCCAGAGCAACCGACGCGGCGCGGGCCGACACCGGAGCCGGAACCCGAACCGGAACACGAATAACTCCCCGCGAAGCGCGTGGTATCCATCATGCGGCGGAAATGGCCCAAATGGATGCGCGCGGCGGCAGAGTATGGTACACTCGCGCTGGGCGCACGCCGGTGCGAGACACTCGGCGCGGGGTAGGTGAGACGAGACGGACCGCTCGCGCGGTGCGAAGGGAGTTGCCGTGCGCGACGTACAACGGGGAAGGCAGGCGGCCATGAGTTCTTCCGGTTGGGAAGACGTGTCGGACGGGCGCGGACGCTCCTACCGCGCTGGTCGCCAGGGTGACATGGACCGTCCCGCTGGTCGTTCGAGTGATCGCTCCAGCAGAGGCGGCGCCCCAGCGCCGCGCGCCTATGATCGCATGGATCGCGGCTCCGGTCGCGGGTGGGATGATAGCGCCGGCCGTTCCTCATCCCGGAGTGAGCGCCCTCGAGATGACGATTGGGCGTCGTCGGGATCGGGTCGCTCCAGCACGCGCAACCAGCGCGGTGGACCTGGCCCGGCCGACTATGATCGCGCGCCCCGCGAACGCGCGCCCCGGCGCGATGACGACCCGCGCGACCGGCAAGGCGACCGCTCGCAGCGCGGACCGCGACCGGGCCCAAGAGATGTGGACGGACGTTCCCGCGCGGGCGGACCACCTCCCGATGGCCAGCGACGACCCGCTCCCGCGCGCGGTGGCGGCATCTGGGGTGATGAAGACGACATGCCACGTCGGCGGCGTCCTGATGGGAGTGACCCGCGCGGGCGGCCCGTGGGCGAGCGAACGGGCACGCGCGATCCGCGCAACATGCGCCGTGGCCTCGCCAATCTGGAGGATGAGCCCGAGGAAGAAGAAAAGACAGGCTCGTTCGGTCTGGGCAAAGCCGTGCTGATCGTCTTGCTCATGCTGCTCGTCGGCGCGGGTGGCGCATACGGGTACTACACGTTCACCACGCCTACCGTGCATAACGCCGCGCCGCCCGCCAGCAGCGCCTCTTCCACGCCATCGGTCGTGACAACGACCACCGCCTCGCCATCCGCCTCCGCCTCGGCCACCGCGCACTCCTGAGCGCCCCTCCCTGGGGCCGGCCGCCATTGACGCCGCCCGGCGCTATGTGGCATGCTGCCGACCTGAGGAGTGATTGAACGTATGACGGAGCAACAACAGACGACCTCGGCGCTGGAGCAGAGCTTGCGCGCCGACGTCAAAGAGAGCATGCGCGCCCACGATCAGGTGCGCGTGGACACGCTGCGCATCGCGCTGAGCGCCTTTCACCTTGAAGAGGTCGCGCGGACCGATGAGAAGCATCGCCAGTTTCGCCTGCCGCTCACGGAACAGGACCGCGTGAGCATCCTGGAGAAGCAGATCAAGCAGCGCGACGAGGCGGCGCAGATCTACCGCAAAGCCGGCCGCGCCGAACAGGCGGAGAAAGAGGAGCGAGAAGCCGCGCTCCTCAAAGCCTACCTGCCCGCGCAGATGAGCGATGACGAGATCCGCGCGCTGGTGAGCGGGCTGGTCGCCGAGCGCGGGAAAGACTTCCGCGCGGTCATGCCGCTCGCCTCACGCGAAACGAAAGGTCGCGCCGACGGCAAGCGCGTTTCGGAGATCGTGCGCGAGCTGACGGCTTAGTGCCAGCTTCCTCTCGGCCATAAAGGCCGGAGCACAGCCGTCGAGTGGCCTGAAGGCCGCGCCTCTACCGTCGGTACGTGAAGAGAGGTGGGGGTAGATCTCCTGACGGATTTACCCGCGCCGCCGGCTCAGCCAATCGCGCCCTCCGCGCGCCAGCGTGCGATGCGTTGGTCGTCAAACCCCAGTCCGCGTAGCGTCTCGTCGGTATGCTGGCCGAGCGTTGGCGGCGGCAGGCGCAGCGTCGTTGGCGTCTCCGAGAGGGTGATCGCCGGGGCCACCACGCGGATCGCGCCGGCCGTCGGATGCGTCATGTCCCGCGCCAGTTCCATGTATCGCGCCTGCGGGCTCTCGAAGACTTGCCGTAGATCGCGTATGGGTCCACACGGCACACCCGCGCCTTCCAACATGGCCGTCAATTCATCGGTTGGCAGTTCCTCCGAGCGCCGCTGAATCGCCGCCATGAGGGCCGCGCGATTGGCGACACGCGCCTCATTCGAGGCGAATCGCTCATCCGTCAGCAGCGCGTCGAGAGCGAGCGCCCGGCAGAACCGCCGCCAGATGTCGTCATTACCACACGCGATATTCACGTACCCATCCCGCGACCGAACGAGATCGTACGGGGCGATCTGGGGATGACTGTTGCCAACCCGCGCGGGCGTCTCTCCCGACATCAGATAGCTGCCCGCGAAGTTCGGCATGGCCGCGACCGCCGCGCCCAAAAGGGTCGTCTCCACCCGCTGCCCCTCGCCCGTCAGCCGGCGCGCATAGAGCGCCGCGAGGATCGCTTGCGTGGCGTACATGCCCGCCAGGATGTCGCAGATGGGCAGGCCGCAGCGATATGGGCTGCCGTCCGGGTCGCCGGTGACGCTGCTGACGCCGCTCGTTCCTTGCAGGATGATATCGTATCCCGGCTTCGACGCCTCCGGCCCGTCCTGTCCGTAGCCGGAGATCGAACAGTAGATGAGGCGCGGAGTGCGAGCGTGGACCGCATCGTAGCCGAAGCCCAGTCGCTCCATCAGCCCTGGACGAAAGTTCTCCACCAACACGTCGGCGGATTCGATCAAGCGCCAGAGCGCCTCGGCGCCACCGTCGGTCTTGAGGTTGAATGCGACGCCGCGCTTATTGCGATTTGCGCTCAGGAAATAGGCGCTCTCACCGCCGCGAAACGGTGGCCCCCAGTGCCGGCTGTCGTCGCCGACACCAGGCTCCTCCACCTTGATGACATCGGCTCCCAGGTCGCCCAGGTTCATCGCGCAGAACGGCCCGGCGAGCGCCCGCGACAGATCCACGACACGAATACCATCTAATGGCCGCATTGACACCCTCACCGCGCGGGCCAGCCCCGCGCTGCGCCGCCTCTCGGCGCAGAGTATGCCGCATAGAGCCGCCGAGAATCAACCGCGTCCAGGTTCGGCCCGGTCAATGCGCGTCGCGGCTGAGACGCGCCGGAGATGTCGCGTGCGCGGCAGGTATATGCGGCCGCTACGGCGAAGGGGATGGAGGCCGACTTCTCCGTGATGATCCGCTTGATGGAGGAGCTGGCCGGCGTACCCCTGACGCCTGATGCGGCGGCGGGATCAGAGGTGCGCGCAGAGGCCTAATCGGGGTGCTCGTGCGGGTCGCCAACGGCATGCTGCGCCATGCGTTGATGGATACTGCACCTCAACCCAGCCGTAGCAATCCACTCCCATGCGCCGGTCTGCCGTCTCTAGCTCCCGCGAGGCTCTCCGCCGCTGGTCCGCAGCCACGCCCGCACCACACGTATCTCGTCGTAGCTGATGTCCTCGCCTAGCTGCTCCTTCACCGGCTTCATGCCCTCGCTGCGGTCCACCGTGCGCAGCGCCGCGACGATGCGCTGGCGGCGCTCGTCCGGCATGAGACGCTCGATCGCCACCGGCACGCCCACCTCCATCAGCGCGACGAGGTGGCCCAGCACCGTCGCGAGCGCCAGTCCACGCGCCGCCGCCACGTCCTCCGGCGACTTGCCGGCGCGGAACAGCTCGTACGACGCGTACGCCGTCGAGCCGTCGTGTACCTGCCGCCGGCGCTCCGAACGCTGCGTGCCTCCATCCGCGGCTCCCGCGCCGCCCACGGGCGTGTCGGGCCACGGCTCGATGCCGCGCTCGCGGCAGAACGCCTGAATGGCCGCGGTGAACGGTTCCGCAAACTCCTCCTGCTTGCGCCGGCCCACGCCCGCGATGCGGCCGAACTGCTCGGACGTGCCCGGTCGCCGTCGCGCCATATCGCGGAGCGCGGCGTCTGGGAACACCACGAACGCCGGCGCTTCGCGCTCCTCGGCTAGCTCGCGCCGCAGCGTGCGCAGCCGCTCGAAGAGCGCCCAGCCGTTCTCGTCCAGCTCGTCGGCGACCTGCCGCCCGCGCTCGCTCCACGTTCCCGTCTCTGCCGTGGCCTGCGCTGCCGGCAGCCGCACCTGCCGCTGACCGCGCAGCACCTCCCACGAGCCGGGCGTCAGGCGCACGGTGGGGAAGCCGCTCGGCGTGTCAGTGTTCTCGGCCAGCAGGTCACCCGCCAGCAGCAGCTCGCCCAGCTCGCGCCACACCTCAGCCGGCTGATCGCGCCCGATGCCGTAGACCGAAAGCTCCTGGTGGCCGCGCTCCATGATCTTCTCGGAGGCCGAGCCGCGCAGCACATCCACCACATAGCGCAGGCCGAAGCGCTGTCCTGTGCGTGCCACCGCCGAGAGCAGCTTCTGCGCCTCCACCGTGCGATCCACCAGCTCGCCACTGCCGCGCAGACAGTTGTCGCAGTTGCCGCAGCTCGCCTCTGCGTACTCCTCGCCAAAGTAGGCGAGCAGTTGGCGCCGCCGGCAGCCGCGATCGAAGGCGTAGCTCACCACCTGGCCGAGCTGCTGGCGGGCGATGCGCTGCTGTTCTGGCGCGGACATCTGCCCGATGAAGTACTCTGCCTTGGCGCGGTCCGCCAGTGAGAAGAACAGGATGCAGCGCGCCGGGTCGCCATCGCGGCCGGCCCGCCCCGACTCCTGGTAGTAGCTCTCCAGATTGCGCGGCGCATCCATATGCGCCACCAGCCGGATATCGGGCTTGGCGATGCCCATGCCGAACGCCACCGTCGCCACCAGCACCGGCACGCGGTCGCGCACGAACGCCTCCTGATTGCGGGTGCGCGTCTCGGCGTCTAGCCCAGCGTGGTACGGAAGCGCCCGCACGCCGTCCGCGACCAGTCGCGCGGCAAGCCCGTCCACACCGCTGCGCGACTGGCAGTAGACGATGCCGGGCGCGCCCGGCTGCTCCTGGTGCAGCGCACGGATCATGTTGAGCAGCTCGCGATACGCACCCGGCGTGCGCCTGCGTACCGCGTAGGATAGATTGGGCCGGTCGAAGCTGGCGACGTGGCAGAGGGGGTCGCGCAGGCGCAGCTGCTCCACGATGTCGCGGCGCACGCGCTCGGTGGCCGTCGCCGTCAACGCCAGGATGGGCACGTCGGGGTAGTGCGCACGCACGCGGTGAATCTGGCGATACTCCGGGCGGAAGTCGTGTCCCCACTCCGAGACGCAGTGCGCCTCGTCTACCGCCAGCAGCGCCAGGCCCACGCGCTCGCTCAGCGCCCCGAGCAGCGCCAGGAACTGTGGACTGGTCAGCCGTTCCGGCGCGACGTAGAGCAGCCGGTAGGCTCCCCGCAGGGCAGCCGCCTCGCGCCGCTCGCGCTCCTCCGCAGCCAGCGCGCTCGTGATGGCCGTCGCCGGCACGCCCACCGCCTCCAGCCGCTCGACCTGATCCTGCATTAGCGCGATCAGCGGCGAGATGACGACCGTCAGCCCGTCGCCCATCACAGCAGGAAGCTGGTACGTCAGCGACTTGCCGCCGCCCGTGGGCATCAACGCGAGCGCGTCGCGCTTCGCCAGCACCGCCTCAACGATCTCGCGCTGCCCCGGCCGATACGTCTCGTAGCCAAAGACCCGCTTGAGCGCGCCAACCGCCTCATCGATTACGTCCACGACTCGAACTTGCCCTCCCTGCCGCGTAGGGTACCACGTGCCGCCTCGCACGTACAGCCTCCCTGCTCCTCCCGGGGTCATGCGACGATGGGACTGAGAGCGGCTCGCCGCCACAAGGGCATACGTCCAGGCACGGGCGTAGTATCACCTTCCGCGCACGCCTTCCCGTTCCGTATTTTCCGCGTCGTACTCCGCACTGATGCGGGTATCGTATGGCGCACCCGCCCCAAGTGTGAAGTTGCCCCGCTGTGGTGGACAGTCCAGCGGTCGGCGACAGAGGAACGGCTGGCGAGCGGTTCGCCCTCCAGCGTCGCGAAGCAACTGCCGGCGCTGGTACGTCGTCGCGTGTGGGCGTCACTCCCTTTTTCAGCCGATGTCTCTCGATCTCGACGACGAGCACATCCGCAGCCGACTCCTTGAGCACCTGTGCGACCTGCCGTGTTACGCGACGCCCTTTGGATCAGGTCTCGTATTACAGTTGCAGATGCGTGTAGGCAGGTTGGTCGCTCACGCGGCCACGTCTGAAAGCACCGGCGGCGCCGATGCGCGCCGAAACGCCTGCCGCTTGCCGCAGCGTGAAGAAAATTGCCTCGCCCCGGCCAAATGCAACTGTACTACTAGTCGCCTCCCATCGCCTGACCACGCGTGCGCGCCGCCTCTCGGCGCAGAGTATGCCGCACACCACAGTGGCGAATCAAGCGCGTCCAGTTCTGGCCGGCTCAGTGCGCGTCGCGGCTGGGGTTCGCTTGCGTTGTCGCGTGCGCGGCAGCGCGAAGTAGATGGCAAGCGCGATGTTGAGCACGAGACTCGCGGGGATGCTCACCAGCGCCAGCAGCAGCGCCGCGACGTAGTAGAGCGCCCCCCAGCGATAGCCGTCGGTCACACCGCGCACGTGGTCAGGGTGCGCCGTCTCTTCGAGCAGTCGGTTTTCATGGGAGGCATAGCGCCACAGGGCATTGAAGAAGATGGAAATGACGATGTACACGCCGTTATAGACGACCGCCACTTCGAGCTGATTGCGCCGGTTCTCCCCCACGGGCAGCCTGGAGTTGTATTGCAGGTAGTCGGCGAGCAGGATGGTAATGAACGGCACGACCACCACGAACAGCAGCAACAGCCCGTTGAGGATCATCAGCAGATTGTCGGCTTTCCCGATCAGCCGGAACAGCATGTGGTGGTTCATCCACATGACGAGGATGAAGAGGAAACTCGTCACAAAGGCCAGATACGACGGCCACTGGCTGCCCAGGAAGGCGAAGATATCGCGCAGGTGGCCGTGGGCGTCGCGCAGATCGCTCGCCGCCGGCACGCGCAGATTCAGCGCCAGCAGCGTGATCGCCACGGCAAAGACGCCGTCGCTGAACGCTTCCAGGCGCTTGGTGTCGGTGGTCATCGGCGGCGGCGCTTCGGCGGTCTGTGGCGCGGCTGCCAGCGGCTCCCGCTCAGTGGCCATACGCGTCTCCTCATCGTGGCGAGATTGTGTGGCGGCGTCCACTACGCTACACGTACATCTCGTCCACAAAGCATCAGCGCCAATCCTCCCCCGGCTGGAAGGATTGCATGATGGGATGGGTCGTCGCATGAAAGTGCTTGGTCGCGTGCTTGTTCTTGGAGCTATCGCAGCAACCGACATGGCCGCACTCCAGGCACATGCGCAGGTGAACCCACGTGTCACCCATCTTCAGGCATTCCTCGCAGCCGTTGGCGCTCGGCGTGACATCGCGAATCTCATCCACGTGCGTACAGACATCGTTTGCGCTCATCACTCGCTCTCCCCTCGATTCCGCGCTCCCGCGCCGCATCACAACGCGACGCCCGCGAAGCGCAGCAGATCAGCCATGCCAAAGTCGTCCGGTCGCGCCGCCGGCAAAACAGGCGTCCAGTCCCGCGCGACGCTCCGATATGAGGTCGGGTCGGCGTCCACCAGGCCCACCAACACATCCGCTACGATACGCCCGCCGACGGACCCGAGCCGCTCCCCCTGATGGCGCACGTCGGCCTCGCGCAGGACATAGTACCAGAGCGGCGTACCGTGCCGCGTAGCGGCGGCTGCCAGCGCCAGTTCCTCCGAGGTGAGCGGAACCGCGCCGATGGCTTCCGCCACAGCCTCGCCCGACGGCATATCCAGCGCGCGCGCCCGCAACAGATCGCGCACGGCCAGCGAGTGATGCTCAGGGATGTCGGTCGCGCCGACGATCTGCTCCGGCAACGCGATCAGGCTGTGCGCCAGGCGCGTGTCAATGCGCTTGCTGGCCTGTGGTGGGAAGCCGGCGTCCAGCGCGAAGAAGTAGCGCCAGGCGATCACGCGCGCCGCCGGGACAGGGCACATCCCCAGGCACTCTGGAAAGAGCGCGCCGGTGGCTGCCGCGTTGAGGCGATAGCGGGAGCGTATCTGGCTGTGGCCGAAGCGATACGCCGCGTCGGAGAACTCGATGGGGATGAATGCCGCGCCCTCGTGGACGTGGTAGAAGCGTGGCCCATCGCGCAGCGTCTCCGCCGCCATGTCCTCGCCGGCGCTGAGGGACAGATACTCGTGCAGGGCGATCCACTGGTGATGCCAGCGCGCCAGCCGCTGCGCCTCGCTGAAGACGTCCGCCGGGGCGACGCCCTGGCCGCGCAACCAGTCTACGATGGCGTTGTGGAACTTGAGGTACGCCACATGAAGCTGTGCGATGGGAAGGTGAACATCGTTGCGTGGATCGCCGATCAGCGCGATGCCCTGGCTATTGCGCGACAGGTCGTCGGGCTCGCCGGCGTCGTTCACGCCGAGCAGGAACTTGTCCGGGTCGCGCAGGTCGTACATGAACGGGCTGCCGGTTGGCCCGGAGCCGTAGAGACATTCGAGGTCCAGCCGGGGTGTGCGGAAGTTGACGATCTGACGCACGCTCGCATGGTGTTGCAGCAGGCTGCGGTCCGCCGTGATGTCGTGGGCGATGAACTGCCCGTAGATTGGCCAGCCGGCGGGGATGCGCGGATTGTCGGTGGCCGGGTCGGCGCTGTCGTCACCGGTGTATTGTGGCGTCGGCAGGTCCATCGCCGCGCCAGCGCGCCCCAAGGCGAGCAGCTCGGCATCGTCCGCGGTCTGCTTCGCCAGATGCGGGAACAGGCGGCCATACTTGCCGCTGGTCGCCAGTGTCGTCTTGATGGACGGCTGCAAGACGCAACTGTGCGGAGCGACGGCGTGCGCGCGCGCCGTCTGGGTTCGTGTGGTTTGCGCGCTCATCGTAAGAGTCCCCCTTCCTTGCGCCGCCGGCCAACACAGTAACCAAGATCACCCGGCGGCGAGCCACCGACCGGCGCCGGCGCATGTCGCCAGCGAAGCGTACGCAGAGCATAGCGCGCCGCGCACCCCCCATTCGACCAGGGTGTGGCCGCC
>DATEGV010000250.1:0-3139 GCA_035279925.1 Ktedonobacterales bacterium
AGTAACTGGCGGCCGGTACCGGAGCCGCGTGGTCCGCTGATCTCAATGTTGGGATCGGAGAGCTCAAGGAGCCGGTCGCTATCGTGCGCGTTTGTGGCGGCTATCCACGCGCGCACGATCTCAATTGGCGCGTGCTGCTCCATACATGCGGCTTCCTAGCAACTAGACGACGATATTGGCGAGGCGGCCAGGGACGTAGACGAACTTCTTCGGCTCGCGGCCACCTGTCGCCGACTGGACGCGGGCGCTGGCCAGCGCAAGGGCGCGCACGTCCGCCTCCGAGACGTCGGCGGCGACCTCCAGCCGGTCGCGCACTTTGCCGTTGACCTGCACCACGACGGTAATCAGGTCGTCAACCGTCAGCGCGGGATCGTAGGCCGGCCAGGGCTGCTCGTGGATGCTCTCGTCATGCCCAAGCTCGTGCCACAGCTCCTCGGTGATGAAGGGCGTCATTGGCGCGAGGAGCACCATCAGCGTGTCGAGGGCGGCGGCGAAGCGGTCGTCGCGGACGAGGTCCGGCGTCTCGTCGCGCAGCTTGTTCAGGGCATTCACGAACTCCATCAGCGCGGCTAGCGCGGTGTTGTAGCGCAGCGCGTCGTACTCGCCGGAGACGCGCGCGATCATCTTGTGGCGCAGGCGGTCTACTGAGGCGCCCGCAGCAACGCGCTGGCCCTCACCGCCCTCTCCGCGCCGCTCGATGGCGTCCGTTACCAGCGTCCAGACGCGATTGAGGTAGCGATAGACGCCCTCGATGCCCTTGTCGTTCCACGGGCCGCCCTGGTCGAACGGTCCCATGAACATGAGGTAGGCGCGCACGGCGTCGGCTCCGTGGACGTTCACGACATCATCGGGGGCGATGACGTTGCCGCGCGACTTCGACATCTTCACGCCGTCCCGTCCCAGCACGATCCCCTGATGATACAGGCGCCTGAACGGCTCGGAGATGTTGAGTAGGCCCATATCGCGCAGCGCCTTCACGAAGTAGCGCGCGTAGAGCAGGTGCATGACGGCGTGCTCCGCGCCGCCGATGTACATGTCCACCGGCAGCCACTCATCCACCTTGTCATTCACCCAGGCGTGCTGTGCGTCGCGGGGGTCGGCGTAGCGCAGGAAGTACCACGCTGAACAGATGAAGGTGTCCAGCGTGTCGGTCTCGCGCGTGGCGGGCTTGCCGCAGATCGGGCAGGTGGTATGCAGGAACTCCGGGACGTAGCGCAGCGGCGACTCGCCGGTCGGCTTGAATTCGACCTCATCCGGCAGCATGACAGGCAGCTGGTCCTCGGGCACGGGAACGGCTCCGTGCTCGGGGCAGTAGACGATGGGGATCGGCGCGCCCCAGTAGCGTTGGCGGCTAATGAGCCAGTCGCGCATGCGGTAGTTGACGGCGCCCTTGCCGACGCCATGCGCCTCGGCCCACTCGATCACGCGACGAATCGCCTCCGGGCCGGGCGTGCCGTCGAACGCGCCGCTGTTGACCATGGCGCCCTTTGCGGTTTTGGCCGTCTCCCAGGTGGCAGGATCTGTGGCAGGCTCGCCCTCTTCGCGGATGACCTCGACGATGGGTAGGCCGAATTGGCGCGCGAACTCGAAGTCGCGCTGATCATGGGCCGGGACGCCCATTACGGCGCCGGTTCCGTAGCCCATCAGCACGTAGTCGGCGATCCAGACGGGAACCTGCTGGCCAGTGACGGGGTTGGTGACGGCGCCGCCGAGGGGAACACCCGTCTTGGCGCGGTCCTTCTCCGTGCTGAGTCGCTCGATCTCGCTCTCGTGACGGGTCTGTTCGATGTACGCTTGCACGGCGTCGCGCCGCTCCGGGGCGGTCAGTCGCTCAACCAGCGGATGCTCCGGGGCGAGCACGAAAAAGGTAACGCCGTAGATGGTGTCGGGTCGCGTGGTGAAGACGGGTATCTCAACCTGCTCGTAGCCGCCAGTTGCCGGAGTTGCCGCATTTTCGGATTCGCCGCCGGCGACAGTTGCCGGAGTTGCCGCATTTTCAGTTTTCGCGGCGGCGCGCTTGCCGTTCTTGATGGGGCCGGCGACCGGTACACGCGCTGTGAACCGCAGCTCGGCGCCTTCGCTGCGGCCAATCCAATTGGTCTGCATGAGGCGCGTCTTCTCCGGCCAGTCCATGCCGTCGAAGTGCAGGAGCTCGTCGGCGTAGTCGGTGATACGCAGGAGCCACTGGTCTATCTCGCGGCGCTCGACGGGCGTGCCGCAGCGTTCGCAGGCGCCGTTGACGACCTGCTCGTTGGCGAGCGTGGTGTTGCAGGTGGGACACCAGTTGGCGGGGGCTTTCGTTCGATACGCCTGGCCGTTCTTGAAGAATTGCAGGAAGATCCACTGCGTCCATGTGTAGTAGTCGGGCAGACAGGTGACGACCTCACGCGGCCAGTCCCAGCCAGCGCCCATGCGCTTGAGTTGCTCGCGCATGCGGGCGATGTTGTCGAGCGTCCACGCGCGCGGCTGGATGTTGCGCTTGATGGCGGCGTTCTCGGCGGGCAGGCCGAAGGCGTCGAAGCCGATAGGCTGCGTGACGTTGTGGCCGCGCATGCGCATGTAGCGCCCGTAGATGTCGGCGCCGGTGTAGTTGTACCAGTGGCCGATATGCAGGTCGCCCGATGGGTAGGGGAACATGACGAGGTTGTAGAACTTGGGGCGCGGATCGTCGTCGCGGGCGGCGTATATGTCGCGCTCGTCCCAGCGGGCCTGCCACTTTTCTTCTAACGCGACGGGATTATATTTGGCGCGAGTGATCACAGAGTCCTCCACAGCGGATGATGGATGGCGCGAATGCCTCCCTCTATGATACCGCATGGACGGCGGGCGGCGTGGGGAGTGTCCTCGATGGGGACGAGGTTACGGTTCACGCAGAGTCAAAGGGAGTTGAAACGGAGTCAGAGGGGGTTGGATGGAGTCATATCAAGTCCGTCTCGGTTCTTGGCAGTGGGGGTGTCCTCACCCCCCCGCCCCCTCTCCCTGCGGGGCGCGGGAGTCCCGGACCGCGAGCCTGGCGGGGGGATGAGGCAGACGGGTGGCGAATGCGCGGAGCCAGGTGTCCGGTTGAGGCGGCGGATGGCGTTATCAGGACGACGGTGGAGGCGTATATCGAGTAAGCGCAGCGGGCAAGCGGGAGGGG
>DATEGV010000251.1:0-6452 GCA_035279925.1 Ktedonobacterales bacterium
CCGTGGGCGCGCTTCTCCGGCTGCTCGCGCACGCTGCACGTATTGAGCACGACGAGATTGGCGGTCTCCATGGTGGGAACCTCTTCCCAGCCAAGACCGTCCAGGATGCTGACGACCCGCTGTGAGTCGGCCATGTTCATCTGGCAACCGACGGTCCACACGTGGTATTTCCCTGTGGCGATACTCACGCGCGGCCTCCCACATTCTCGCCTTCCGGCAGTGACGCCCGCTTTGCGCGCGCCTTCGCGCTGGCGTTCTTCGTCGGCACGCTGGCGCCGGCCACCATTTCGCCTGTGGGTTCGTGGTGAACCTCGGCCTCGTCCGCGATTTCGTCTGGCCGAATCGGCCGAACCTTTTCCGGCGGGATGCGGTCAATGAACAGCACGCCGTCGAGGTGGTCAATCTCGTGCTGGAGGATGCGCGCGAACCAGCCATCCGCCTTGATGCGAATCTCCTTGCCTCGCAGGTCTTTCGCCTTGACCGTTACCGCCGTGGCGCGCGGCACGTCGTCGCCCACCACGCCGGGTATGCTTAGACAGCCCTCCGTGCCAAGCTCCTCATCCGCGCTGGCTTTGATGATCTCCGGATTGACCAGCGCGACACGCTCCTCCTCGAATTCGGCGACCAGCACGCGGATCGAAAGGCCGATCTGCGGCGCGGCGAGGCCCACGCCGGGCGCGGCGCGCATCGTTTCAAACATGTCCTCAGCAAGCCGTTCGAGGTGGTCGTCGAAGCGTGTGATCTTCTTCGCCTTCGTCCGCAGAACGGGGTTTTCCAGGGTATAGATTGTTCGCAGTGCCATGACGCGACCTCAATGTTCTGTGGCGTCTCGTATGTGTTGGCGCCATGCTCGCCGGCTCATCGCCGCTCGCTGTGGAAGTGTGCCATCCCGTACCGTACTAGATACTACTCGCGCGGGCATCGTGCGCGCACATGTCGCGGCGTTCGCCCCGTTTTTTGCGCACGTCACTATAGCCTTGCGTCAACCGGCATGTCAAGCGCAATTTGCTGGGTCCAGTCCTCAGCCGCCCGCAATCAGTTGTCGCAGCGTGGCGAAGGCGTCCTTCTTCGTCACATCGTCGTGCTGGACCAGCCCCCAATTGCCAGTGACGGCCACCTGCGCCGGGCAGCACGTCATCGAGTAATCATCGCGCAAGTTGTACCACTCCGCGACGGCGATGGGGGAGTTCGTCGCCGTCAGCACGGTGCGCAGCAGGTATTGTTGGCCCGCATCGGCGGTGGTGTTTTCCTGCACGCCGTACTCGCCCAACCAGAGCGGCTTGCTGGCCTGTCCGTGCGCGCTGAGGATGGCCTCGACGGCGATGGCGTCGGTCAGTTCGGAGGTCCCGCCGCCGTAATCATGGAACGCCATGATGTCGAAGCTATTGCCGCCGCCCAGGTCATACACACCGTTCAGCCACTTCGCGTCCGCTGAGGCCGGGCCGCCCAGAATGATCCGCGCCTGCGGTTCGGCGGCTTTTGCGGCCTGGTAGCCAGGTGTCAGGACGCTTGCGACATACGCCTGTTCGCCGCTGTTCCAGTAGTGCGAACCGTCCGGCTCGTTCCAGAGTTCCCAGTAATGAATGGTGGTGTGATAGCGCGCCACGATGGCCGCGACGAAGCTGGCATAGTCGCCGGAACCGGGCGTCAACGTCATCCCGCCGGAATCGGACCAGGCGGGGGTATAGACGAGTACCGGCTGTAGCTGCACGTTGTGCGACCCGGCGGCGAGCACAATGGCGTCGGCGCGCGACCAGTCGAAGACGCCGCGCTGTGGCTCGATCAGGGGCCAGGGAAACTCGACACGCACGATGGTGACCTCCAACTGTTGCGCGAGGCTGAGTTCCGCGTTGATCGTCGCGGTTGGGTCGGCGTTCTGATAGCAGTTCGGTGGGACACACCACCAGCCGTCGGGGTTCGCGCCGGTGTAGCGCCACGGCCGCATGCTCGGCTCGACATTGATGCCGGCCAGCGGGTGATGCGCTCCCTGCGTCTGCCCCGCGGTGGCGCTGGGCGTGGCTCCGTTCGCCCGCGCGCTGGTGGGCGTTGGCGTCGCGGTCGTCTTCGCTTTGCCGGAGCCGCAGCCCGCCAGAACGACGAGAAACGCCAGTGGAACGAATATCGCGGAGAGGACGGTGGGGCGGCGAGGAGCGCGGTATCGCATGTGTCGCCTCTCTCTCGGTGCGCGCGATGGCTCGACCACCTACGCGCCAGGGAGGCTCGATGGCGCGCCTCCCTATGAAAAAGTCTAGCAGGCGTGGGCAAGCGGCGCAGGCCGTTGAGCGGGTCCAGACGGTTCTTCATATTGGCGCGTAACCTGCGTACAGGCTTAACGGATCTCTCATGTCCGCACGCTACACTGAGGTGGGCGGTCCCGTTGTCGTTGACAGTGACGATGAAAGGTTCCTACAATGGGCTTGAGGCTCACGAAAAAGGGAATGCCCGTTCGCGCCGAGGACGGTGCGCAGAGGCGAGGGAACATGTCGCTGCATGTAGAGAACGCTGTCGCCCCAACGACGGGACGCGCGGAGGTCGCGCGCCTGATCTCGGCCATCATTCACCCTATCGTCTTCCCGCTCATCACGCTGGGAATCGCGCTCTATGTTTCGACGAGCTCGGTGCCGGACACTGTGCGCTGGGTTGCCCTGGCGCTCATCCTCACGACGGTGCCCGTCTGCCTGCTCGTGGCGTTTCAGGTGATGCGCGGGGCCTGGACCGACCTGGACGTGAGCGTGCGCCGGCAGCGATACCTGCTCTATCCGTTCGGCCTGGGGTGCATGCTGATACTGGCGTTTGTCTACCGCCGCTTCGACGCGCCGTCCATCGCTATCCGTATCACGCTGGCCATCGTGCTCGCGAACCTCTGCGGCGCGCTGATCAATCTCTGGTATAAGGTGAGCGCGCATGCGTCCGGCGCGGCGATCTGCGCGACGGCGCTCTTTACGGTAGGCGCGCTGGGCGGGCTGATCGGCTCGCTGGCGGCGCTGATGGTCGGCTGGTCGCGCGTCGAGCTGCGGCGGCACACACGTGGCCAGGTGTTGCTGGGCTGGTCCGTCGGCATCGCCAGTACGCTGGTGATGCTGCACTGAGTGCGGAATCAGTCTTCCGCCAGCACGGCCGCCAGTATATCTGGCGCGACGTTGCCGCCGGAGATGATGACTCCCGCGCGCGAACCGTAGCGACGCAGCGCGCCGGAGAGCGCCGCCGCCACGCCGACAGCGCCGGTCGGCTCGACGACGAGCTTCATGCGCAGCGCCAGGAAGCGCATCGCCGCCTTCACGTCCTCATCGCTCACTAGAATGACCTCGTCCACGTTGCGCTGGATGACGGGCCAGGTGAGCGTACCCAGCGCGGCGGTGCGGATGCCATCGGCGATGGTGTCGGGCGGAGGAATGGTGACACGTTCGCCCTCGACAAGTGACAGATAGGCGTGATTGGCGGCCCGCGTCTCCGCGCCGACGACGTTGATGTCAGGCCGCACGGCCTTCGCGGCGACACTCGTGCCGGAGATCAGCCCGCCGCCGCCCACCGGCGCGACGATCACATCCAGGTCCGGCGCCTCCTCCAGCAATTCGAGCGCGGCGGTTCCCTGGCCCGCCATGATGGCAGGGTCGTTATACGGCGGCACGAGCGTCAGCCCGCGCTCCTCAGCGAGCGCACGCGCCAGCGCCTCACGATCCTGCGTCAGCCGGTCGTAGAGGACAATCTCCGCGCCATAGCCGCGCGTCGCCGTGACCTTGACGGCGGGGGCGTCCGTGGGCATGCAGATGACGGCGGGGATGCCGAACATGCGCGCGCAGAGCGCCACGGCCTGCGCGTGGTTGCCGGATGAGAACGCGATGACCCCACGGGCGCGCTCCTCCTCGCTCAGCGTCGAGATCTTGTTGTACGCGCCGCGAAACTTGAAAGCTCCCCCGCGCTGGAACTGTTCGCACTTGAGCCAGACCCGCAGCCCCGCAATCTCATCGAGCGTGCGTGACGTGAGGACGGGCGTGCGGTTTGCCTGGCCGCGCAGCCGCTCCGCCGCCGCGAGCACATCGTGAAAGCTGATGGCAAGCTCGCCGTCATCAGACGAATGCGTATGGGAAGGCATCGTGTGTTCCTCTCATAGTGCGCACTGGTCGCCCGACCGGGGACCGGCGATACGTCACGTCGGGCCGGAGACATGCAAGCCATAGCGTTCGTCCGACCAGGTGAAATAGCCGGGCAGATCGTCGAACGCGCCGGCTGCGGCTCCGGCCTCTACCCATTGTAGAGCGGCGGCCGCCTCTTCCGCGTGCGGACCCCCATCGCGCGCCATGTCACTGAGCCGCCCATGAACGCTAGCGACGCCCGCCCGCGCCATCTGCTCCACGTCCAGACCCGCGCGTGTCTCCGGCGTCGCCATGCGCGCCCGCCAGATCAGCAGCGCGTCTCCGGGATCGGCGTAGCGCGCGACAATCGCGACCAGCGTGTAGAGTGTCTCGGTCGCCCCGGCGCCAACCGCGGTGAGCGCGCCAATCTCGGCGTCGAGCAGCCGCCGCGCCAGCGCGTGATCGCCCGGCCGGAGCGAGCCGGCCAGCAGCGCAGTCACCTCGGCCCGCGTCTCCGCGTCGTCCAGTTCGGCCCCGCCCCCGGCTCGGAGCGCGGCCAGTGTTTCCTCAGCGTTCATCGCCCGCGCTCCTGGCATGATGGCTTAGAATGTCCTCGCGGCCACAAGTGCGCTATTGCCTTTAACTGCCATTGCGGCGATCGGCCGGCGAATAAATTCGCGCCTGGAGGGCGTCGCTGCGCTCCGCCACAAAGTCGGCCTGCGCGGACTCAGACCCGAATTGGTGTCTGTCGCAATGAACAAAAGAGCCAAGCGGACCTAGGCGTCGTCGTCCTCGTCGAGTGGACGCACGTCCGCGACGTGAACCATACCCGCGCGTGTCAACGCCTGCACAACCGGGTCCCCGCTCACCTCCACTTCGAGCGTCGGCGCCGGGCGAGGACTGGGGCGATTGGCCGACGGACGGAACTGCGAGATGTTGCTCGGCTGCGCGTCCGGGGAGACCGGACGCACCGGCGCTGGCGACTCTACGGCGATGGCGCCAACCACTCGCGTGCGCGCCGTCCCGCCCTCCGCATAGCCGGCGATCTGTGAACCATTGGCCGCCCTACCAGTTTCACGGAGCGTAGAGTTGCCGGAGTTGCCGGATTTCGCGTTTTGCGCGCCGGAACCGCCCGCGGGGCCAGAACCATTTCCGTTCGGCTGGTTGCCGCCACTGGAGGGTCCACGCCCACCGCCGGAGGTTCCGCCGCCCTGGGAGCCGCCCAGCGCCAAACGAATCCTGACCCGTTGTTCGACCACCTGCTCAAGCGCCCACTCGACCGCCTGCTTGCTCTTGGCCTCGCGCAGCTTTTCAAGATGGAACGAATGGCTGGCTTCGAGCACGACAATTGGCTCCTCACCGCCTTCGAGCAGCACCGGTTGGGTGGAATTGAGAAGCGCGGCGACGCTCATGCTTTTCTGTTTGCAGACGCGCTTGATGAGCGGCCAGTCAGTCTGAATGCGCCGGAGCAGCGCATCCGGGCCTGCTTCATACGACGCGCCGTCATCGGTCAGGTACTCCTGTTCGCCATCATAGGGAAGACTGTCCTCGCTCTCCGGCGCATCATCCAGCGGCGTGGCGGGACCGGGTGGCGGCGCGGCGGCTCGCGTGACGGTGGGCGCGCTAGCGACGGTGTCCAGCGCATCAAGGTCTAGCTCCTCGACCTCGATGGGTGCGCTCACGGTACCGGCAGGCGCGATCGCGTTGGGCCTGGCTTGCGTGGACGCCGCCGGAGCGGGAGGCGCGGAACGTGGCGGCGCTCCGGGTGTGGCGCGGTCCACGGGTGGCGCGGACTCCGTGCGCTGGCCGCTGGTCTCACGCTGGCGAGGAGTCTGCGCGTCGGCGGCCGCCGCGGTCCTAGTCCCGCCACCGCGCTTGATGCTCAGGCACTCAAGGAACGTGACTTCAAGGGCGAGCTGCGGCATCGGGAGGCCACGGGCGGGCGCCTCGCCGCGCGTAAAGATGTGCGCGCAGGCGGTCAGTTCTTCGAGGCTAAAGCGCTTTGCGAGCGCGGTAATCTCACGCGCCTCGTCGTCGGTGCGATCCATCAGTCGGGCCACGTCCGCTCCGGCGCGGGCCAGCACGAGCGCGCGGAACTCCTCCGCAAGCTGCGCGGTAAGTTGGCGCAGATCGGCCCCCGATTCGACCAGATCATTGATAATGTGGAGACCGTCTCCGGGTTGGTCGTCCGCGACACAGGCGACGAGCCGCCGCAGCGCGCCCGGGTCCGCCAGGCCAAGCATCGCGCGGGCCCGCTCAAGATCTATCTGTGGGCCAGCGAACGCCATCGCCTGATCGAGCAGACTGAGCGCGTCACGCATACCCCCCTGCGCGGCGCGGGCGAGCAGGTCAGCGGCGGCTGGCTCTAACTCAAGTCCC
>DATEGV010000252.1:0-5258 GCA_035279925.1 Ktedonobacterales bacterium
CGGGTCGGGTTCCCCCTCTCCTCGTGGGAGAGGGGGTCAGGGGGTGAGGTCAGGAGCCGGCGCCAGAGCGCAGCGGAGGCTGGGGGGTGAGGTTCCTCAAAAGCTGGGGGGTGAGGTTCCCAACGCCGCCCGCAGCGCCTGCCCCGTATAGGAGCCGGCGACCCGCGCGACCTGCTCCGGCGTACCCTCCGCGAGCAGCGTCCCGCCCGCCGCGCCGCCCTCCGGCCCCAGATCAATCACCCAATCGGCCGCTTTGATCATTTCGAGGTTGTGCTCGACCACGATCACCGTGGCTCCCGCCTCCACCAGTCGTTGCAGCGCCGCCAGCAGATGCGCGGTATCAGCCACATGCAGCCCCGTCGTCGGCTCGTCCAGCAGGTACAGCGTGCCGTCCGCGCCCCGGCGACCCAGCTCCTTCGCCAGCTTCACACGCTGCGCCTCGCCGCCAGAGAGTGTCGTCGCGGGCTGGCCCAAGGGGAGATAGCCCAGGCCGACATCGCGGAGCGCCTGAAGGCGGGACCGCGCGGCGGGAACCTCCGCGAACAGCGCCAGCGCCTCCTCGACGGTGAGATCGAGCACGTCGGAGATGGTATGGTCGCGGTAGCGCACGGCCAGCGTCTCGCCCATAAAGCGACGACCGTGACAGGCCGGGCAAGGCGCCTCCACATCCGGCAGCAGTTGCATCGTGACCGTCAGGACACCCATGCCCTCGCACCGCTCGCAACGTCCACCCGGAACGTTGAACGAGAAGTGTCGCGCGGAGAGCCCACGCTGTCGCGCCTCAGCGGTCGCCGCGAACGTCTCGCGGATCGGCGTGAACGTCTCTGAATAGGTGGCGGCGTTCGAGCGCGGGATACGCCCAATGTGTTCCTGGTCAATCGTGATGATCTTGTCGAGACGCTCGATGCCCTCGATACCGTCGTGCGCGCCGGGCGCCTCGCTCGAACGATACAGGCGCTGACGGATGGCGCGGTCCAGGATGTCGAAGACCAACGTGGACTTGCCGGAGCCGGAGACGCCCGTCACCGCGACGAGCAGACCCAGCGGCAGGCGCGCGGTCACGTTCTGGAGGTTGTGCGCACGCGCCCCGCGGATGGTGATGACCTCGTCAGTCGGCGGGCGTCGAGTTCGCGGAACGGGAATGGACGCGCGCCCGGCCAGATACGCTCCGGTGAGCGAGCCGGAGGTGGCCGCAACCTCAGCCGGTGTTCCGGCGGCGACCACCTGTCCGCCATGCTTGCCCGCGCCGGGACCAAAGTCCACCACATAGTCGGCGGCGGCGATCATGTCGAGGTCGTGCTCGATGACCAGGACGGTGTTGCCCAGGTCGCGCAGGCGGCGCAGCACGGCGATCAGGCGCTGGGTGTCGCGGTGGTGCAGCCCGATGGTCGGCTCGTCAAAGACGTAGAGCAGGCCGCTCAGCGTGGAGGCGAGCAGCGTCGCCAGCCGCAGCCGCTGCGCCTCACCAGCCGAGAGGGATGGCGAGCCGCGCTCCAACGTCAGATAGCCGGCGCCGACCTCGATCACCCGCGCGATGCCCGCGTGCAGTTCTCGCAGGCCAGCTTCGGCGAGAAGCGACTCGTCTGGCCCGAGCGCGGCGGGGAGTCCCGTCAGCCAGGCGCCGAGGTCGCTGAGCGGCAGGCGCGAGAGGGCGATGATGGACTGCCCGTTGACGGTCACGGCGCGGCTCTCAGGGCGCAGCCGGGCGCCTTCACAGTCGGGACAGGTCTGCGTCGTCAGGAAATCTTCCAGCTTGTCGCGGTAGTCGGCCTCGTGAACATGTTCGGTGATATGCGCGGCGTGGCGGCGCAGCAGATTGGTGGCGACGCCTTCGAAGCGGCCCGCGCGGACGGTGGCCGGTGGCTCGACCTCTGGGAAGTGGCGGCGAAAGCGCGGACTCTCCACGCCGTAGAGCAGCAGGTCGCGTTGCGCTGGCGTGTAGTCCCTGACCGGCGCCGCGAGATCGTAGGCGAATCCGTAATGGGCGGCGGCGGCGCGCAGGTTCGTGGCGTGGTAGTCAAGTAGACGGCTGTCCCAACCGGAGACGGCGCCATCCAGCAGGCTCTTGCGCTCGTCCACCAGGCGTGTGGTGTCGGCCTCGCGCACGGTTCCTAGTCCGGCGCAGGTGGGGCAGGCTCCCTCCGGCTTGTTGAAGGAGAAATGCCCCATAGCGAGCAGTGGCGCACGCCCTCCGCAATGCGGGCAGGGAAACGTCTCGTCCGGGCCAGCCTCGTCGCTATTCTCCGCGCTCGCCGCGCCTTCCCAGTCCACGCCGGCGGCGTCGAACGAGGGCGGAACGTCGTTGCCGCAGTGTGGGCAGGGACGATGCCCCAGCCGTGCGAACAACACGCGCAGATACGCATAGATATCGGTGGTCGTGCCGACAGTGGAACGTGGACTATGGTTGGTGAGGTGTTGGTCTATGCTGATCGTCGGCGCAAGACCCGTGATGGCGTCAACCGGCGGCTTCGTCATCCCGTACGGCACGATGCCCAGCGCCTCCATGTACTGGCGCACGCCCTCCTTGTGGAGGATGTCGAAGCCAAGGGTGGACTTGCCCGAGCCGGAGACGCCAGTCAGGACGACGAGCTGGTCCTTGGGGATCGCGAGGGTCACGTTCTTCAGGTTGTGCAGCCGGGCGCCGCGGATAGTAATGTATGCGGTCATCTCCTCACTGCGCCGAGAACTTCTGCCAGTCCTTCGTAAAGGACTCGATGCCCTTGTCGGTCAGTGGATGCTTCGACGCCAGCTCCAGCACCTTGAACGGGACCGTCGCGATATCCGCGCCTGCCTTGGCTGCTTCGGTGATATGGACGGGGTGGCGTATGCTGGCCGCCAGCACGAGCGTCTCGATGCCGTGAATCGAGTAGATCTCCACGGTGTCGCGGACCACCTGCATGCCGTCCTCGGAGATGTCGTCCAACCGGCCCACGAACGGGCTGATGATGTAGGCCCCGGCCAGCGCGGCGAAGAGCGCCTGGTTCGCGGAGAAGCAGAGGGTGACGTTCGTGCGGATGCCCTCGTCCTTGAGCGCCTTGACGGCTCCCCATCCCGCGGGCGTGGACGGCACCTTCACAACGACGTTGGGATGCCACTTGGCGAAGCGGCGGCCCTCTTCAACCATCCCGGCCGTGTCGGCGCTGATCGTCTCCGCGCTGATCGGCCCGTCCACGATCTCCGCGATCTCCTTGATGACGGCCTCATGGCTCTTGCCCGACGTCTTGCTCATCAGCGTCGGGTTCGTCGTCACGCCGCTGAGGATGCCCCACGCCGCGATCTCACGTATCTCGTCAATGCTGGCGGTGTCCAGAAATATCCGCATATGCTCCGATCCTTCCCAGGCGCGTGGCCCCGGCTAATGCCCGCCACGGCGCTTGACCTCGATTTGTCCCTCGCGCACGCGCACATCATAGCGCGGCTGCGCCACCGTCGCCGGTCCCGTCACCGGGCGGCCGTCGCGCACACGAAAGCGCGAGCCGTGCCAGGGGCATTGCACCACATCACCCTGCAGCTCGCCCTCGTCCAGCGGACCGCCAGCGTGTGAGCAGGTGGCGCTAATAGCATAGAACTTTCCATCCAGCTTGAGTAGCAGGACAGGAACGCCCGCCGCCGTCACGCGGTACATGGTCTTCGCCTGCGCGTCATCTACGGCCATCACTGGCTCGAAGTCCTCGCCCGCCGCTTCCCACGCCGTATGGTTGACGTTCGTGCCTTTGGCGAAGACCATATCGCCGCCGAAGTAGGCCGCGGTGAGGACGAGCGCGACGCCGGCGAAGCCCAGGACGGCGGCGGGAACGGTGTCGTGGGTGTGATTGCCGAAGCGCAGGATGATCGAGGCGAGGTAGACCAGGATCGCCGCCGTGTTCAGGCTGCCATGCAGCAGGCCGACGCTGCGTTCCGCGCCGTAGGAGTCGCTCCAGTCGGAGATACCAGTGACGAAAGCTCCCAGCGACGCGACGAAGCCCGCGATGATGGTGACGAGCGCGGCGTGCGCGGCCCACGGGTTCGCGCCCATGTTGGTGAGCCAGATGATGTCGAAGATCGCGGTGACGAGCCAGGCGCCAATCGGCACGTCGGTGATGGCGGGGTGCAGGGGATGACCCCCACCGGTGCCGTGAAGCAGCGACTTGAGCCGGCGCGGCGGTTTGCGGTTAGCGCCGATGAGAACTTTGACGCCGCTTTGCAACGAATCGCTGAGGCGCTCGGTCCAGGGCGCGCGAGCGGGGGCGGGCGCGGTGGCGACAGTGATAGATTCGGGGGTGGGATCGGTATCCATGCGCAAACTCCAGATGAAGGTGACACGGCCGGCTCGCTCCGGCCTCTTAGGGACGAGAGTAGCCGAACGCCGTGGTAATGTCAACTAAAATAGTCAACATTGCGCGTGAAACTGACCATAAGTACAGGGAACAGGGGAGTTCAGGATGTGCTCTCAGCGAAGACGCGCGGCGCGGGAATCGGCGAGCCATCTTGCTTCGCCCATTCGATCAGATTCTCGATGAGTTCCTCGCCCTGCCGCACGGCCTCAGCATAGGTCTTACCGTGAACGTGGCCGGTATGCCCAACGGCCTCCCACTCCGGCAAGCTCACCACGTACACCTGATCCTCGTCGGACCACTGGATGACCATTGAGTATTTCACGGTCGCAATCTCCGTTTCGCCGTCTAATACCAAATCCTGGTGAAGGCTCGCGGCTCTGAAGGGCCGGCGCACGGGACGCCATGTAGGCTGAAGGTCAACGCATACTCCAACAATTCAGCCGGATTCGGTATAAAACCAAGTCGCGCCAAGCCGTTGTAGATTTCGACTGTGCGCGGAGGCTCGTCCTGTTCACCGTCCATGATGCCGGGTCCCAGGCATGGTCCATCAGCCCACACCTATTCATCGAGATAGCCGTAGGGGTTGTGATTGTGCTGCGACCAGAGGACGTGGCGTTCATCGCTCTCCGGTAGGTACGATACCCAGCGGCGGTTGCGAGGTTTGCCCAGTGGTAGCCAGAGCCGCCCGCATCGTTCGCATTCGTAGACGTCGCGGTCATAGTTGTTCCAGAACGGGAAAATGAGGGAAAAGAACACTTCTGACAACGGCTTCCCCTGCAACTGCCTAACCCAGAACTCGGCAGAATGTCCCTCCTCGCCGCACTGCATTTCGAACTCGCGAATGAATTCATCCTGCTGGCCCCGCTGTCGTGCGTCCAAGAACCGCACCAGGACATCGGCGAGCAGTTCGATGGGCTTCTGCACGTCCTCGTCCTCCCGTAA
>DATEGV010000253.1:0-3821 GCA_035279925.1 Ktedonobacterales bacterium
TGCGCCTCCGATCAAGTCTCGGACATCACCATCAGCGTTGTGCCGCTGCCCAACGACGAGATGAAGGGCCGCATCATTGGACGCGAAGGCCGCAACATTCGCGCCCTGGAAGCGGCGACCGGCGTAGACCTCATCATTGACGATACCCCCGAAGCTGTCATCCTCTCCGGATTCGATCCCGTGCGCCGCGAGATTGCGCGCATCGCGCTGACGAAACTTATCCTCGACGGGCGCATCCATCCCGCGCGCATCGAGGAGGTGGTGGCGAAGGCGCAGCAGGACGTTGAGAACGTTGTCCGCGAGGAGGGCGAACGCGCCTGCCTGGAAGCGAACGTGACGAATCTGCCGCCGGAACTCGTGAAACTCATCGGACGGCTGCACTTCCGCACGAGCTACGGACAGAACGTGCTGAACCATTCGGTCGAAGTGTCGGTGCTGGCGGCGACGATGGCCGCGGAACTTGGCGCGGACGCGGGAGTCTGCAAGGTGGCCGGCCTGCTGCACGACCTGGGCAAGGCGATTGACCAGGAGGTGGAGGGGCCGCACATGCTCATCAGCGGCGAGATCGCGCGCCGCTTCAACCGCCCGGCGAAGGTCATCCACGCCATCGTCGCCCACCACGCGACCGAGGCGGAGCCGCAGTCATTGGAGGCGGCGATCGTGCAGGCGGCGGACGCCATTTCAGCGGCGCGCCCTGGCGCGCGTCGAGAGACGATTGACCTCTATATCAAGCGGCTCGAATCGCTTGAGAGCATCGCGAACTCGTTCGAGGGCGTGGAGAAGTCCTTTGCGATTCAGGCGGGGCGCGAGGTGCGTATCATCGTGCGGCCGGAGGAGGTGGACGAACTCTCGGCGACGCAGTTGGCGCGCGAGGTGGCCCGCAAGATCGAGGAGAGCATGGACTATCCGGGGCAGATCAAGGTGTGTGTCGTGCGCGAGACGCGCTCGGTGGACTACGCCAAATGAGCAACGCGGCGATTCCCGACCACAACGAGATTGACCTGCACACGCATTCGACGGCGTCGGATGGTCTCTACGCGCCGGCTGAGTTGGTTCGGCTGGCGCGTGAGGCCGGTCTGCGGCGCATTGGGCTGGTGGACCACGACACGACGGATGGGCTGGATGAGGCGCGGACGGCGGGCGAGCGTCTGGGTGTGACGGTGATCCCGGGCATCGAGTTGAATACGGACCTTGCGGAGGGGCGCGGCGAGGCGCACATGCTCGGCTACTACCTGCAGCCGGAGCAATCCGCCTTTCAGCGCAGCCTGGGTGTGCTGCGCGATTCACGCGCGCGGCGTGGCGAACGCATGGTGGAGCGGCTGCGCCAGCAGGGGCTGACCATCACCTGGGAGCGTGTGCGCGAGCTGGCGGGTGGCGCGGTGGGGCGTCCGCATCTGGCGCGGGCGCTGATGGAGCAGGGGTACGCCAGCAGCGTGAGCGACGCCTTCGCGAAGTACCTCAATCCGGGGCAACCCGCGTACGTGCCGCGCTTCAAACTGACGGCGGAGGACGCGATCAAGCTTATCAAGAGCGCGCGGGGAGTCGCCGTGTTGGCCCACCCGGCGCGGATTCGTGATCTGGAGCAGACGGTCTTACCGCAACTAGTGCTGGCGGGGTTGCAGGGTCTGGAATGCTACTACGGAGACTATGATGACGCGACGGTGGCGCGGCTGTTGAACCAGGCGGATATCTTCGGGCTGATACCGACCGGCGGCAGCGACTATCATGGCCCAAATATGCACCCAACACCGCTGGGCGGGCGCTACGTGCCGGAGGAGGCGGCGGAACGTCTGCGCCGGACGGGGGAGTTCAGCCATCAGTTGCCGGCGACTCCGTTTGTGCTGAGCGAGCAGAGTTAACTCCTCAGATCCTCGTCGCGCGCGATGCGGAGTTCCAGTGGGAGACGACTGGCGGCGGCCCACGCCGCGTCAGCCGAGTAGCCGGACGCGAAGATCAGGCTGAAGCGCCGGGCGGACTCAGCCCTGTCGCTCTCGCCGAGGTCGGGAATGACCGAGACCTCTTCGGCGTAAGCGATGACATCGGTGACGGAGCGCTCGAACAGGTAATACGTGAGCGCGATCCAGTCAATCGCCGCCGGTCCGTACCCCTGGAAGAATGGTAGGGCGTCGGCTCCTTCGGCACAGTCCGACGGGTCCGCGACGAAGAGGAAGTCGCGCTCCTTGGGAGCCAGCATCACGTCGTCCCAGTCTATGATGTGGACGCGGCCAGCGAGATCGCGGATGATGTTGCCAGGATGCAGGTCGGCGTGGCAGATGACGCGCGGCCCCGCACGCCGCCGGAGTATAGCGGCAAGCTGCTCCATCGCGGTCAACATCGCGAGAAACGCGGGGCGGCGCGCCGTCCAGTGCGCGATAAGCGTTCGCTCAACGTGATCGCTCGCTTGCGCGGCGGCGGCGTGTGTGTAGCGCATGTCGAGCGCGGCCACTTGCCTGGAGTACTCGGCCACGTCGAACGACTCCATACGGAGTGTAGGGATACCGCCCATCGGCAGTGGCGCTCCGTGTATATGCTTAAGGGCCGTTCCGAGCGCCCGCCACTGGTGGTCCGTCATCGGGGGTGTCCAGCCGGTCGCGCCCGCGATGAACGGGTACAGGGTCAGTACCCACCCGCTCGATGCGCCCACCGCGCTCCACAGGTCGCCTCGTGTCGTTGGGAGCGGCGCGACAACTTCCGCGATGCCCTGGTCCACGAGATGACGGGGAGCGAGGCGGCTTGCCGGGTAGATTGGGCCGCGCTTCACCTTGAGGAGAAACTCGCCCGCGCGCGCCGCCAGCACGCGAAACACCCCGGCGTTGGCGTCTAGCCCGACCGGCAGGAACTCGAGCGAGACGTCGGCGAGGCCGAAGTGGTCCCGCAGGCCGGCGCGCAGATGTTCCACTGGAACGTTCGGCGGCTCACGCATCGGCCTGCCCCGCGCGTTGTATTGGCTTGCGATAGAGGATGTGCTCTTTGAGGCAGCGGAAGCCGACGCTCTCGTAGAGCGAACGCGCGCCTCTGCCGTCCTCCGCGTCGGTGACGATGCGAATGTCGTCAACGCCGTGCGCTGGTACGGCCCGCATGGCGCGCACCAGCAGGGCGCGAGCGAGGCCACGTCGCTGCCAGTCCGCACGCACGCCAACCTCCGTCACATCGGCGAAGCCGTCGTAGAGGTGACAGAACACCAGCCCGACGACCTCATCGCCCGACCAGGCAATCCACCAGAGATCGGGATGGTAGCCGGGCACGTTCACCAGGTCGTCCAGGAACTCCTGATACGTGTCGTCCGTCTCCTGTTCGACGCCCCAGAGGCCAGTCCAAATACGACGGAAGCCGCGATAGATGGCGGGATAGTCGTCGGGAACGACGGGGCGCGTCTCGACGCCGGCGGGCAGCGGTGGCTCCTCGGCGGGAATCCGCGCCATCAGTTTCATATCCGCCAGCCGCCGGACGACGGTATAGCCGTTTGCCAGCGTCAGCGCCGTCGCCTCGCGCTCCGTGCTGGTGGCGTTGGTGGCATACACGGCGGTCATCGCGGACTGCTCGGCGGTCGCGCGCTCGCGACAGCGTGCCTCGGCGGCGCGGAACATGGCCACGCCGATCCCCTTGCCGCGCCACTCCGGCAGCAGCCAGCCCAGATGCAGATAGACGACTGTGCCGTCCTCCTCGGTCCATGAAGTAACGCGGTTGTAGCCAATGAGCGCGCCATCTCTCTCGGCGAGCAGCATGTCGGGCGAGCCGGCGGGCGTGTCAGCGAGGGAGCGCGCCAATTCGTCGCGGGTGGGCACGCCGGCGCGGGGCGCGTGACGATCTATCTGGTCGTG
>DATEGV010000254.1:0-2460 GCA_035279925.1 Ktedonobacterales bacterium
GCCCGAAGGTGAATCTATCGTCGCGTTTCGGCGCGAATGAGTCCGTCATGGTGCGCTCCTCTCTCCGTCTGCTCTCACGCGCGGCCGCGCCGCGCCTGATTCATCATAGCAGAACGCTGGAGACGCGCGCTGACCTGTGCGCCCTCGTCGCCCCTCATGGCAAGAGGACGGCGAATATATTCGCGCCTGGATGGCCTGCGGCCACGAAGTCCGCCTGCGCGGACTGAAGCCACCGCGGAGCATGAAACGACCCTGTCCTCGCCGGTCCATCGCCTACACGCGAGCAGCAACTGACCCTACTCAAATTGGCCATGTTACTGGACAGCGCAAGCGGACGTGTATAGTTAAGAAGAGAAGCGGCGACGCCGTTGGGAGCGTGAGGTTGAGGAGGTCGGGGCGGTGAGAGAGCACGAGCAGGCGGGCCGCCCAGAAGCGCGGCGGCGGGCGCGACTGTTCCGTTACGCCGCGTTTGGCGTCACGCTGCTGGTCGCGGTGAGCATGGCGCTGGCGGGTTGCGCGGCGGATACGCACTCCAGCGCGGCCAAGGCCAGCAAAGCGAAGCTGGACACGGAGCTTCACCACGCCCGCACTGATCTCGGCATCCCTGACTGGCTGCTGGCGCCCATTGAACAGCAGGAAAAGTCCATCGCGTCCGGGCAGGGCGGTCTGAGTTCCCAGAACGCCGAGAAGAACTACGATCTCCTCTACTCGCAACTGACGGGCATCGAGCAGACAGCGGGGCAGACGCTCAAGACGCAGGCCGGCAAGGATGTGGACGCCTTCACGACGGCGCTCAACGCGCGGCGCAGTCAGGGATTTTCGCAGGTCAACGTCTATCAGGCGCGGTTGGACGCCGACATCAAGGCGTATGACGCGGCGACGACGCCGGGCGACTTCGCGCAGGTGGACGCCAGCGCGCAGCAGCAGACCATCGCGCTGAACGCGCTGTGGCCCGCGTATCTCAAGCTCAAAGATCTGCGCGCGACGCTGGATACACTGCACGCCGCCGGAGTCAACTCGTCGCTGGGTGAAGCGGAGTATCAGCAGGACCAGCGGACGCTGGCCGCGGCCGTCACCGCGCAACGCTACCAGGAACTCACCAACGTCATTGACGGGCAGATCACGCAGATGATGGCCGATCAGACGGAGGCGCTGCCCTACATCGGCTCCGCCATGCTCGACGCCTTCCAGGAGCGCATTGGCCTGCTCAAGCAGTACGGCCAGTCAACGGGCAATTTCCAGTCGGAGCATGACCAGGACGCTGCTGATCTGGGCTCGGCGCACTCGCTAGCGGACTATCTGACGCTGGCGCAGACTGTGAACGCGCAGACGAGCGCGATGGAGTTTCCGCTCGTGCGTGGCAAGGCGCAGTACGACTTGCAGGCGCTTCAGAGTCTCATCAACACCGCGCAGGCGGCCAACCCGCTCAACGCCTACGAGTACGCCAGCCCCGAAGAAGGCATCGGCATCGTGCAGCTTGAGCTTCAGCGGGCCGTTTCCGAGAACGACTTCCAAAACACCGACAACGACATCAGCGTGATGACGACGAACCTGCGCGCCCTTCTGGATAACCTGACCGACACCACACCCGCCTGGCAGCCGCACGCCGCCGACCTACAACTCATGCAGCACTATGGCATCATGAGCGGGCAGGTGACGATCGTATCGTTGCGCGAGCAGGCGGCGCGCTTCTACGACAACGGCAAGCTGGTGTACTGGTCCTACGTGACGACGGGCCGGCCGGAGAAGCCTTCCCCGCCGGGACTGCACTACGCAATGGACAAGGAATACCACACGGAGTTCACGTCGGGCGACCCACCCGGTTCGCCGCTCTATTACGCGCCGACGCCCATCAACTACGCCGTCCTGTACGCCAACTATGGCTTCTTCCTGCATGACGCCTGGTGGCGCTACAAGTTCGGTCCAGGCTCGAATCTGCCGCACTGGGATCCGCTCGCCTTTGACGGCGGCTCGCACGGCTGCATCAACTTCCCCGAGGACAACATGGCCTGGGTCTACAACTGGATCAACGTCGGCTCGCCGATTGTGGTGTACTAGCACCCCTCCCCCGGCCGTGTCAGCACCTAACCCCCAGCCCCCTTCCCACTGACGCGGGAAGGGGGAGACAGAGGAGCGGACCTCACCCCGTGGCCTCCCTCCCGCGAGGAGAGGGGGAGCCGGGACCCGAACGCCGTCATGTCCCACAGGGAGAGGGGGAACCCGGAGCGCCCGCACGCTCAGGCGGCTTTGGTCTTGCGCTGGACGGCGACGGCGAAGTGCGCCAGCACGACGAACACGATGGACCCCACCAGTGTGAGTAGCAGCGCGCCGGGGAATCCCATACTCCCGAAGCCGAGCAGGGGATAGAGCAGCAGCGCGCCGACGAGCGTGCCAAACAGACCGGCGACGAGATCAACGGCGATGTTCTTGCCACGGCTCTTCATTAGTTGCCCCGTGACG
>DATEGV010000255.1:0-9512 GCA_035279925.1 Ktedonobacterales bacterium
CACCACTCGTGTGGCGCTGCATCGCCTGTCGGCGGGTACGCCCCCTCTCGAAGCGGGATCCGCCGAGGAGAATGCGCAGGGCAACGGCTCGCTGATGCGTGTGTTGCCGCTCGCCCTCTGGCATCGCGGCTCTGATGCGGAGCTGGTGGCCGACGCGCGGGCGCAGTCGCGGGTGACACATGGCCATATCTGCGTGCAGATGTGTTGCGCGCTCTACTGCGTGTGGGCGCGCGGCGCACTACGCGATCAGCGGGAGCCATGGGAGGCGGCAGTGCGCACGCTGCGCGGCATGTTCGGGCCGGAGACACCGGAACGCGCCGCCCTCGACGGGAAGATCCGTCCCGATGGGCAGCCGCGCGGGGAGGGACGCGGCTACGTCGTGGACTGCCTCCACTCAGCGCGGCTGGCGCAAGAAGCCGGCGATTACGAGGCTATCGTGCCCTTCGCTATTCGGCTCGGCCACGACACGGACACCACCGCCTGTGTTGCGGGCGGCATCGCGGGCATGAGGGCCGGGATCGCGGGTATCCCAGCACGTTGGCGCGCTGGACTGCGCGGCAAGGAGCTGATTGCGCCGCTGCTCGCCCGCCTCGGTCAGTGGGTAGAGTCCGCGAGGTAGCTGTCCACGTCACGGGCAGGGGTAGATGGGGGCGGCATCCACGGAGATGACTGAATCCGACGCGACGATGCGCGTGAGTTGGTCCCAGCCCGCATACGAGAGAAGCAGACTGTGCGTGGCGGCAAACGTCGCGCGGCGCTCCGCGAGTGGCGGGGGAGTAGGCGAGCGCGGATTGTCGCAGGTCCAGGGATACGGCTGCGCCGGATGGGGGTTCGCGCTGAGGGTGGCGACCGCCTGGTCATACGATGTGGTCGGACTGAAGGTGACGCGAACAAACAGCGGAATACGGGCCGCCGTTACGTTATGAATACGGGTGAGCGGGTTCACGGACGGAGTAGGCGTGAATGCCAGCGCGGCGTTCTGGACCGTGGTCGAAGCGCACCCGGCAGTCGCGACCATCAGCAGCGCGAGCGCCAACCCAATCGCAAGATTGCGCCGCCCGATACTGCGAGCCATATTCAGGCCTCTCCATGTCGTCACAGCGTTTCGTGATGATCAGACGAAACTGATCAACGGAAGGTTCCCGACGCCGTGACAAAGGCAGCGCCAGCCATGTAGGGAGCGCGGCTCAAATACATCCTCCTCTGCGTGACTCTGTGTGACTCTGTGTGAACCGTCCCTCGTTCCTCTCACTCCAGCGGCAGGTCCGCCCAGACTACCGACTCCCGATACTGGTTCGCGCGCTTGCCGCCCGGCAACAGCTCGTCCGCGAGAGCGCGCAGCCGCCTCCACCGCTCGTCCAGCGAGAGCGAGGGATCCGCGACGACGGGATCATCCGCGACCCAGGGCGAGGCGGCCAGGAACTCGCCCACCAGCGGCTCGCCCGTCACCGTGTGGACCCACTCGTCCACGCCGACGAACGGGACACCTCGCGCGTGCGGCGCCGGACCTGATGTCGCCGCCGGCTTCGCCTTGATGGTGGACTGGCCATCGAAGGTCAGATCGAAGAAATTGCCGGTCTGCATCGCGCAGATGTTGTAGCGTAGATGTGGATATTCCGGCTGAATCGAGCCGAGGACCGAGTTGAGCCACTCGGCGGGCTGCCAGTCGCACGTGGCGGAGGGAGCCGCCCACTGCTGGTCGTTCGCGTCCGGCTGCGCGACGATCTCCGCGCCCAATCCGTCGAGGTGGCGCAGGTACTCCGGCGTAAAGGCGTCCAGGCTGATCGCCACGCCCAGCCGGCCCGCCGCCGTCGCGATCACCCGCACATCTTCGAGCCTGCCCGGCGTCAGATTCAACACAGCGATCTCGCTCTTGGTCAGGTACACCTTGTCCACGCGGCCCAGCAGCGCGCCGTCCGGCCCGAAGACCAGCGCCGCGTTGTAAACCTCCGGCCCCTCCGGCAGATAGACCGCGTCCGCGCCACGGCGTCCCCAACGAGCGATCTCGCGGGGGCTGACGGACCGGCGCACGTGGGGCGCTAGCGTCGTCGCCACGATATGCGCGCTATACTGCCGCGCCAGCCGCGAAAGCGTCTCCGCGAAGGGGCGGTAGAGCGCGTCGGTCGAGGCCAGCAGGAGCGCCTGGGGCAGCGTGACGCGCCACCGACGGCGGTAGGTCAGCACGCGCGGCAGCAGCGCCAGCGCCAGCAGCGTCAGCGCCGTCCGCGAAGTACGCGCCCTGCGGGCCAGCGCGCCGCGTCTGCCCACAAGCGCCGCCGGCAGCCCCAGCAGTTCCGTGAGCACCAGCAGATTAGGGCGGTCGGCGCAGAGATGCGGCGCCGCCAGCGCCACGATGCGTTCGAGCTCCGCGACGTAGTCCGCCTCAGTCATGCGCTTCGCGAGGCGGATGCGGTTGCCGACCGCGACGGCCCGCGTGACGTGAGACTTCTCCTGAGACTCGTCTGGCATGCTGGGCAAACCTTTCGTGAGTGGCGAATTGGCGTGACATGTCACAGTTCACTGTAGCAGGAGTACCCTTGACCCGCATGAATTCAGCAAAACGCGATGTCACAGATAGAGCCGATGTGACGCATTGTGACATGACATCTCAAAGCGAGCATATGCTAGCGGGCGGCGCTGTGTCCGCCCTACCTGACACCTCCTCTCACCTGACACACGTTGACACAAGTGAGGCGGCGGGCTATGCTGGCAGCGGGGAATTCAACACGCGCGGCGGCCGACGGTGGTCCTGGCGAGGGCGCGTGAGAGAGGAGCTCGCGGCGTGGAGGTTGGACGAGACGCGACGCATTACGTCATCGAGGGCGGCGCGCCGCTGCGGGGTGACGTCCGGCTCAGCGGCGCGAAGAACGCCGTCACGAAGTGCATGGTCGCCTCGATGCTCTCCGACGCCGCCAGCGTCATCCGCAACTGCCCGCCCAAGCTTGGCGACGTGACCATCACCGAAGAGGTGATGCGCGCCCTCGGCTCCGAGGTGACCTGGCAAGACACGTCCATATCGACCCGCACCCGCGCGATAACTAACACCGTCGTGCCGATGGAGCTTGGCCGAAAGAACCGCCTCGCCGTGCTGACCGTCGGCCCGCTGCTGCATCGCACCGGCCGCGCCGTGATCCCCGTCCCCGGCGGCGACCGCATCGGCCCCCGGCCCATCAACTTCCACCTCGCCGGCTTGCAGCAGATGGGCGCGACCATCGAGGACCGCGACGGGCTGTACCACTTTCACACCGACGGCCTCAAGGGAGCCACCATCGCCCTCCCGTACCCCAGCGTGATGGCCACCGAGACGCTGCTCATCGCGGCGACGCTGGCCAACGGCATCACGCTCATCGAGAACGCGGCCATCGAGCCGGAGATCATTGACCTCATCAAGTTCTTGCAGAAGATGGGCGCGATCATCGAGCAGCGCGTGGACCGCAAGATCGTCATCGAAGGCGTGCGCTCGCTGCATGGCGCCGACCATCGCGTCGTCCACGACCGCAACGAAGCCGTCTCGCTCGCCGTCGCCGCCTACCTGACGCACGGCGACATTCGCCTCATCGGAGCCGATCAAGGCACGCTGTTGACCTTCCTGAACACGCTCTACCGCGTCGGGCTGGACTTCAGCGTGGAGGATGACGCGATCCGTTTCTTCGGCTCGGACTCCCCGCCGCGCTCGATTGCCCTCGAAACCGACGTGCATCCCGGCTTCATGACGGATTGGCAGCAGCCGTTCACGGTCTTGCTGACGCAGGCGCACGGCATGTCGGTGATCCATGAGACGGTCTTCGCGGACCGCTTCGCCTATACCGTCGAGCTGAACCGGATGGGAGCCGACACGGGCCTCTACCCGAAGTGCCTGGGCGAGTTGGAATGCCGCTTCCGCGAGCGCGACTACTTGCATAGCTGCATCGTGCGCGGGCCGACACCCCTTCACGGCGCGGATCTGAAGATGCCGGACATTCGCGCCGGCGCGTCCTATCTGCTGGCGGCGCTGACGGCCAGCGGGACCTCGCGCATCTGGGGCATCGAGCACATCGAGCGCGGCTACGACGATCTGCTGGGCAAGCTGCGGTCGCTGGGCGCGCGCATCGAGCGCGTCGAGGCCGACGCATGAGCGCGTACGATGAGATCGCCGACTGGTATGACGCCTGGGTCGGCACGCACGCGATGAGCGACGATCCTTTCTATCCAGCGGTCGAGTTCCTGATGGGCGACGTTGCCGGCCAGAGGGTCTGCGATCTCGCCTGTGGGCAGGGCCGTGTCTCGCGCCATCTCGCGGACCGGGGAGCGCGGGTCGTCGGGATTGATCTCTCGGCGAACTTGCTGGAGATCGCGCGCCGACATGAGGCGACCCAGCCGCGCGGGGTCGAGTATCTGCGCGCGGACGCGCGCGCGCTGGATGGCGTGGCGGACGCGAGCTTCGACGGCGTCGTCTGCCACATGGCGCTGATGGACATCACCGACCTTCCCGCGACGCTGCATAGTGTCGCGCGTATCCTGCGGCCGGGTGGCTGGTTCGTCTTCGCCATCCTGCATCCCTGCTACCATACGGCGCGCTCCGGGGAAACGGAGATGGCGGGCGGCGCCGTGCGCACCATCGGCGCCTACTTTCAGGAGGGGCACTGGCGCTCGGAGACCCGTCCTGGGCCGCCGGGCAAGGTAGGAGCATACCACCGCACGCTCGCAACCTACGTTAACGCGCTCACGGACGCCGGGCTGATGTTGGAGCGCCTGACAGAGCCACGTGGAAGTGTTGTCGCCACGGACTCGCCATCGGTCTCGGGCAGCGGTAGGCCAGTGTGGAACGAGGTACCCGCCGTCCTTGTCGCCCGGTGCGTCAAGCGAAGCGACTGACCGTGAGGCTGAACCGACGCCTCTCGTGGGAGTGAGTGCGCGTCGAACCGAGTAGGAGAGGAGACGTCACATGCCGCGACGCTATGTGATTATCGGAGCGGGAATCCTCGGGGCGGCTCTCGCCGCGCGCCTTGCCGACTCCGACGCCTCGGTCACGGTGGTGGAGGCTGAGCAGCCAGGGCAGGGCACGAGCGCATCGAGCCTGGCGTGGGTCAACGCCAACGGCAAGCCGCCGCGCGCCTATCACGATCTCAACGTCGCGGGCATTCGCGCGTGGCGCGAGAGGAGCGGCCAGTTAGGCGGCGACTGGTTCCGGCCCGGCGGCAGCCTGCGCTGGACCGCCCCGGCTGACTCCGCAACGCTTGCGGAGCATGTCGCCATGCTGACGGGGTGGGAGTATCCGGCGCGGCTCCTCACGCCGGCGGAGGCGCTCCAACTGGAACCGGAGCTTGCGATTCCGCCCGATGTGCGCGAGGTGGCGTACTTCCCCGAGGAGGCCTACCTGCTCACCCGCCCCGCCATCCGCGACCTGCTCGCCTACGCCACGGCGCGCGGCGTCACGCTCGTCACCGGCGACGCCGTCATCGAACTGCTGGCGACGGGCGATCGCGTACATGGTGTACGGCTCGCCTCGGGCGCGGTGATCGAAGCGGAGACGGTCGTGCTCTGCGCCGGCTGGCGTACGCCGTCCCTCGCCGCGCAACTCGGCGTCGTCGTCCCGCTCATCCCCGTGGACGCGCCCGGTTCCCCCGCGCCGTGCATCGTCGCCTGGACCGAGCCGACCTCAGCCCGGCTCTCCCGCTACGTCTCGACGCCTGACCTGGAGATGCGGCCGGCCGAGCAGGATCGTCTTCTCTTGGAAGCGGGCGACCTGGATACCGCTATGGATCTCGCCACCGACGCCAGTCAGCTTGCGGCGCATGCCCAGACGTACCTGGAACGCGCCCGGCGCTACCTGCCCGCGCTCGCGGGAACGCGGATCGCCGAGTACAAGGTGTGCGTCCGGCCGTTGCCAGCCGACGGCTACAGTATTGTCGGCCGCGCGCCCACTGTGGAGGGGTGCTACGTGCTCGTCACCCACAGCGGCGTGACGCTTGCCGCCCACCTCGCCACGCTGGTGTCCAGCGAGATCCTGACGGGGCGCGAAGAGCCGACGCTGGCCCCGTATCGTCTCCAGCGCTTTGCCGCCGCCTCGCCGTCAGACACCACGCCACCCGCGCGCCACTGAGTGTGGAGCAAGGAGACATGAATCAATGGCCGACCAATCCGCCTGGTATCTGAGCTATTACCGCGAGGACTACGCCGCCTCGGTGGCTGGCGCGCTGACGAGCGAACGCAGCGCGGCGGAGGTCGCGTTCATCCTGCGGGAGACGGGCATCCAGCCGCCGGCGGCCGTCGCCGATGTGGCATGTGGGCATGGTCGGCACGCGCGCATCTTCGCGGAGCGCGGCTACGATGCGACGGGAGTGGACCAGAACGCGGCGTATCTGGAGCAGGCGCGGGCGGGGATGCCGGCGGGCGCGGCGGCGCGCTTCATCCAGGGCGACATGCGCGCGGCGGTGGCCGGGCCGTATGCGCTGGTCCTCTCGCTGTTCCATTCCTTCGGCTTCTTCTCAGACGAGGAGAACCGGCGCATGCTGCGGAGCTGGGCGGGCGTCCTGGCGCCGGGTGGCTACTTCGCGCTCGACGTCTGGAACCGCGACGCGCTGCTGCGCCGCGACTCGTCCAGCCGCACATGGCAGGCGACGCCCGATCTCTCCGTGGCTGAACTCTACGCCTATGATCCCCTCTCCGGCCGCTCGACGATCCACTATACCTACACCTACAGCGACGGGCGAATGCGGGAGTATGTGGCGAGCTTCCGGCTCTACACGCCGCCGGAACTCCGCGCGATGTTCGCCGCCGCGGGGCTGAGCGTCACCGCGCTCTACGGCTCGCTCACCGGCGACGCCTACACGCTGGACGCGCCGCGTACGGTGCTGTTCGCGCGGCGTAACGACTGAGCGAAATTCACTCTGGCGCCGTGGCATGCGCTGTGCGGCCTGACTCGCCTGGCGCTCGCCCAACGGAGGGCGCGCGTGTCGTCAGACGCATGAGAACCACTCAGCCAAGGAGGAAGCACATGAGCAGCAGTACAGGCGGGCAGAGTTCAACCGGCATGTCCAATCAACTCTACGATCTGGTGAGCGTGCTGTATCACTCGCTGGAGAGCGGCGCGACCAACCAGAAGTACATCCAGGACGCGCAGCAGTCCGGCGACAATGACCTCGTGCAGTTTTTCCAGACGATCCAGCAGCAGGACCAGCAGCGCATCCAGCAGGCGAAGACGCTTCTGAGCAAGAAGGGGATCATGCAGTCGTAGAGCGCACGACCGGCCCCGTTCCCGCCACAGAACCTCACCCCCTGGCCCCCTCTCCCGCAAGGAGAGGGGGCATTGAACCGCTTCCGTCGTGTGTGACCTACTTCCCATCGCGTGCTCTGCCTGGCTGCCACCCCGTGTATACTTGCACAAGTGAATGAGCGGCGGCGGATGCGGAGGAGGGGTGGCATGGGAGGACCGGCGCGACGGCCAGGGACCCGGCCAGCCTCCGTGGACACGCAAGAGACACTGGTGCGCTCCGCGCTGTGGAAGCTCTCTGGCCATGGCGACGAGGAGGGCGGCGACCAACTTCGCACGACGCGCTTCCGCATCACACTGCCCGCTCTCGCCGATGTCCCGCCCTTTGAGGATGAGCGCGCGGACGAATGGGACGTCGAGGATTGGGACGACCAGACGCCTGACGACCTCTCACACTCGAAGGCCAGCAAACTTCGCCACTCACGACGCGCCGGAGCGTTCCACCTGCCACGACAGCACGGCGTCTGGGCCGTCTGCCTCACGCTGCTGCTCATCACCGCGAGCGGCCTGGCGTTCGTCGCCTTCCCGTCAGGCAGCCAGCATGTTTCGCCATCCGGCAAGAGCGTCATCGGGCATGGCGCGGTCTCGGACACGCCGCGGCAAGATGGCGCGCAGGCGCTGGGCGCGCACGGTGGGACGACGGTGATCCAGCAGACGTCGCCCGTCTCCTCCGGCGCGGGCGCTCCCTGCGCTGGACCCGTCCAGTTCCCGGCGACGATTGACATCTGGACCGTGCCCCCCGGCTGCTACGGGCTGATCTATACGTCCGATACCGCGAAGTATCCCAATCGGCCCGGCTTCGGCTACTGCAACTGGTGGGTGCGCGTGATGGATCCTGACCACCCAGACATCACGGAGAACACGTCATATCCGCGTGGCAGCGTTCCGCGTGTGGGCGCGGCGGTCTTCTTCGACGGCGGCGTGCAGGGCGCGGACCCCGCCGGTCATTGGTCGCGGGTGGAGGCGATCGCGCCGGACGGCTACTGGATGCTTGTCAGCGAGATGAACTTCGCGTGGCGCGGCGGCGGGTTCGGGAAGGTGGATTACCGCTTCGCACACACGGGCCCCGGCGTCACCTTCATTTATGCGTGAGGCGCTCGGAGGGGGCGGCGTTCACTGTCATGCGGTCAAGGTACGGTTCACGCAGAGGACACAGAGTTTGAACGGAGTCACACGGAGTATGTCTGATTGTGTGACAGCATGACCTCTGCGCGGCGGGGCAACGTTCGCGCCATGAATAACCTGCATGAGACGCCGCGCGGGCTGATGTCCTGAGCGCATGCCAACATTGCGCCGCACCTGGTGTCCATAGCACTGCCTCGCCCGCGCCCATGCCACTGCCGACGATCGTGCGGTTGGATTGCCCGACGATAGCCATGCCACACGCGGTAGCAAGCGAAGTTTCTAATTCTCTACGCGCTTCAGTCAATCTACACCAGGTCGCTCCCTCTATCCGTCTGGTGAACCCATGTTCCCTCCGCACACTAGAACTGCAATCGAGCCGCTTACTGTGGTTCGAGCCGTCATTGAGCAATAGTGAGTCGAACCTACTCACCGCTAGCCCGACGGCGCCAACTGGGTGGCCGAGGATAAGCGCACGAGCGATCGAGGATGAATCGGGCCCCATCAATGCCGCGATCTAAGGAGAACTCCCGATGAAGGGTCAGCGCCGCATGAGCGTGCGGAGCCAGCTTACCGCACGGTGGCGGGTGGCGGGACGAGGACGTCGAGCCGTTGCGATTATCGCGCTTCTCGCGGTGGTTCTGCTCACGGGCGCCGGCGTCGCGTTGACCAGACTCACGGCAGGGGCCTCGTCCGGCGCGCTCACGGCGCACCCCTCCGCGACGCATGACACCGTGATGAACCTCCATGACGGCGCGAAGCTGGTGATCCCGGCGGGCGCTATGCCAGAGAACGCCACGGTGACCGCGAAGTACGTGAGCGCGCCCGCCGCTAACGGATCAGGCGAGAGGTCCATCGGGACTCCAGTACAAATAAGCATACAGCCCGCGAATGCGATACACCGCGCGCTCCAACTCGAATGGCCACTTCCAAAGACGGCCAATCCGCTCGCCGCCCGGTTCGGGGTCTATCTGCTCGGTACGTACGATACGACCGCCCAGCGATGGACGAGAGTCGAAACGGCGTACGATCCTTCACAGCAGCTGCTCATCGCACAGATTGCCGGACCCGGCGCGTCCACTCAGGCGTGGGAGGCGCCTGGCGAGGCAAATAGCCCGCTTTTCGCGCATGACGCGTA
>DATEGV010000256.1:0-11459 GCA_035279925.1 Ktedonobacterales bacterium
GCGGATGTCCCGCTGCTCGGCTATGCTCCGCTCATCAGCGGATACCACGGCGCCGCTCGGTGGGTAGGAGAAATGGCACATGGCGAAGTATCAGGCGTGGGGGCGCGGCGTGCGAGCTCGGCTCGCGCGGCTGGGCGGGCAGCGGCTCCCCAGGGACGGCGCGGAACTGACCCCGAAGAAGGTGCTGACCGCGTTCACGAGCCTCCCGCGTGTCCTGCGGCTCGTCTGGAATGTGAATCCCGTCTTCACGCTGTTACTCGCCGCGCTCTACGTGTTGCAGGGCTTCATTCCGGTCATGACGGCCTACGCGGGCAAGCTGCTGATTGACGCGGTGGTCACCGCCATCAAAGTGGGCGGCAAGCACGGCACGGGAACCGTCGTCGTCTGGTGGGTGGCGGCCCAGTTCGGGGTGCAGGGCCTCAGCAGCCTGCTGCAAACGGCGTCGAATATCGTGCAGCAACTCTTGCAGGAGCGCATGTCGTACTCGGTGCAGTTGCTCGTCATGGAGAAGGCCAACACCCTCGATCTGGCCTTCTTTGAAGACTCGAAGTTCTACGACTCGCTCCAGCAGGCGCAGCGCGAGGCCACCAGCCGGCCGGTCGGCATGGTGACGCAGACGTTCGGCCTGGGCCGCACGCTGGTGACGTTCTTCTCGATGATCGCCGTCTTGACGCAGCTTCAATGGTGGATCGCCGCGCTGGCGCTGCTCGCGCCGATTCCAGCGTTCTTCGCGGATATGCGCTACGGCTGGTGGGGCTACCAGTTGATGCGCCGCCAGTCTCCCCTGCGCCGCGAGATGACCTACTATGGGAATCTGCTGACCACCGACACCTACAACAAGGAGATCAAGCTCTTTACCCTCGGCGGCCTCTTCATTGACCTCTATCGCAAGCAGGCGCAGAAGTTCTATGAGCAGGCGCGGGGCATCATCGTGCCGCGCTACTCCGCGTCGTTCCTGCTGGGCCTGGGCAGCCTCGCCGCCGATGGCGTCGTCTATCTCTACGTCGCCATGCGCACCGTCGCCGGTCGCATCACCCTGGGCGACCTCACACTCTACACGCAGGCGGCGCTGGCCCTGGGCAACGCCTTCCAGAGCCTGCTCGAAGGCATCTCCTCGACCTACGAGAACAATCTCTTTGTCAACACGCTCTTTGAGTTCCTGGAGTACACGCCCGCCATCAGCAATCCCGCGAACGGCCTTCGTCCCGACGGCGACGGCCTGACCATCGAGTTCCGCCACGTCAGCTTCACCTATCCCGGCCGCGACCAGAACGAGCCGACGCTGCGCGATGTCAGCTTCACCATCGAGGCCGGCGAATCGGTGGCGCTGGTGGGGCGCAACGGCGCCGGCAAGACGACCATCGTCAAGCTGCTCACGCGCCTCTACGATCCCGACGAGGGCCAGATACTCGTCAACGGTCACGACATCCGTGAGTACGACCTGGACGCGCTGCGGGCGCAGATCGGAGTCATCTTTCAGGACTACGTCACCTACTACCTGACCGCCTCGCGCAACATCGGCGTCGGGCGCGTCCAGGACATTGACGATCTGGCGGGGGTGCGGGCGGCGGCGGCCAAGAGCGGCGCGAGCGCGGTCATCGAGAAGCTGCCGCAGGGGTATGACAGCATGCTCGGCAAGTGGTTCGAGCAGGGCAACCAGCTCTCCGGCGGCGAGTGGCAGAAGATTGCCCTGGCCCGCGCGTTCATGCGCGACGCCCACCTGCTGATCCTGGATGAGCCGACAAGCTCGCTCGATCCGCAGGCGGAGTACGAGGTCTTCGCGCGCTTCCGCGAGCTGACCGTCGGCAAGACCGCGATCTTCATCTCGCACCGGTTCAGCACGGTGCGACTGGCCAGCCACATCCTGGTGCTCGAGAACGGGCGCGTGCGCGAGGAAGGCACGCATGCCGAGCTACTGGCGCGCGGCGAACGCTACGCCGAGCTGTTCAACTTGCAAGCGAATGCGTATCGGTAGTTCTAGCGCTTTTCCTTGTTGACATTCTATGATAGCTTATGATACGTTGTGATCGTAGGCAGTGTGTTCACAATTCCAATCCTCATGAAATGGAGTGTCTCTCATGTCAAGTTCAAAGACGGAAGAGTTGTTAACAGTGCGCGAGGCGGCGCAGCTTCTCAAAATCAGCCCTGTCACGATCACTCGCTGGCTCAAACAGGGACGCTTGCGCGGCTATCACGCCGGACCGCGTGCGATACGCATCAAGCAGACAGACGTGGAGGCGCTTCTGACGCCTACGCCAAGTGTACGGACGAGCGACGCGCCCGCACGGCCGCCCAAACAAGATCAGCCCGCGCAACCAACAATGGAGGAGTTAGCGCGTCGGCGGCGGCTTGTCGCGACTATTCTCGCGCGGCGTGAAGCGCGTGTCATCACGCCCCTGACCACCGATGAGTTGGTACATCTCGCGCGTGCGGAGCGGGAGTACGGCGATGTCGAGTGATGGCTTGCCGCCTGAGGAGTCTCCCGGCGTTGGCGCTGCACGTCGCATCGTCGTGGACGCCTCCGTCGCCGTTAAGTGGCACTTGCGGGATGAGGCAAACGTTCCGGAAGCGCGTAAGCTGCTCGAACACTATGCCGCCGGTCTCGTGCTGTTGACGGCCCCAGCCCACATTCACTACGAGGTTCCTTCAGCCATAACTGTCGCGACTCGCGGCCGTGCGCCGCGCTTGACTTTTGAGCAGGGCCGGGAAGCGATTGACGATTTTCTCGCGCTGGATATTGACCTCGTGCATGACGAGGAACTAATTCGAGCGGCGTATTCGCTCGTCCATCACTATGAAGTCGCGTTTTACGACGGTCTCTACCTCGCCTGCGCGTCGCAGCTCGACTGCTCACTCGTGACAGCGGATCGCCGTTTCTACCAGCGGATTAGCACGCTACCGCGAGTGGTGTGGATTGAAGACTATCCTAGAGTAACGTAGTCTGGTGAAACCTGCTCACACGAACCACCCCGCATCCGCCCGCTTTGCCGTGCGCTTCGTAAAATACGCGCCGCGCAGGTTCGGAGCCGACTGGATGCGATACGCGAGGTCGTTGCGCGACAGGTAGTCGTGGATCGCCCGCGGACATCCATCCCACTCGTAGTAGTCGTCAATCAGGACCATGCCCTCCGGGCTGAGCAGCGGCTCCAGATGCGTGAGGCACGTCATGGTCGAGTCATACCAGTCGCCATCCAGGCGCAGCAACGCGACGCCCTGATCCCGCAACGACTCAGCCAGCGGCGGCACGGTCGCGTCGAACCAGCCCTTCACCAGCGTATACTCATCCGGCGCCAGGCCCAGTTGGTCGAGCGCCGCCTGCGCCTCCTCGATACCCGCGCGGCAGTTGTCCAGATAGTCCGCGTACTCCTGACGCTGATACGCGGCGGCAAGGGGACCGTCGCGCGGGTCCACCGGCGGCAATCCCTCGAAGCTGTCCAGCATGTAGATGGGACGCAGAACGCGACCGAAGACGGCCCGCTGCGCCAGCAGGATCGCGGCGCTGCATCCACCACGCCAGACGCCGCACTCGACCAACGCGCCGGGGATATTGCTCGCGATCACGTGGATCGCCGCCCGCATCGCCAGCGTGATTCCTTCATCCGCGACCATTGTATGGGGTCGCACCGCCTGCACGATGCGTCGCAGCTCGTCGTCGGGTATCATGCGCTTCACCTCGCTGTTGGGATTGATCCACGTGGTGAGATGAGTATCCCAGGTTCGGGTGGCGGCGTCCAGCCAGACAGGACCGCGGCACGGCGGCGCATACTAGCAAGACGCGGCGCTCGCTCAACGGGTTCCCCCTCTCCTCGCGGGAGAGGGGGACAGGGGGTGAGGTCAATGCGGAGCCGGCGCTAAAGCCGAAGCGGGGGTTGGGGGGTTAAGTTCTGACGACCGATGAGGCAACCTTATCGCACTGCCTCGATCAGCTCGACCTGTGGCGCCGGTTGCGCGTAGAGGTCGCGCTGCCAGGCGATCTGCGCCGCCAGACCGTCGCGGACCGAGGTGGTGGGCGCGTAGCCGAGCAGCCGCCGCATCTTGCTGATGTCCGCCGCCGTGCTGCGCTGGTCGCCGGTACGCGCCGCCTCGCGGAGGATGCGCGGCTCCTCGCCGGTCAGCTCCGTCAGCAGCGCGATGACCTCGTTGAGCGTCACCACCTCACCGCCGCCCAGGTTGAATGTCTGGCCGAGGCTGTGCTCCGGCTGTTGCAGCGCAAGCATCACCCCCTGCGCGCAGTCAGCGACGTAGGTGTTGCTCCGGCTCTGCTCGCCATCGCCAAAGACGGTGATCGGCTCGCCCCGCAGCAGCGCGCGAATGAAGATGTGGTACGCCATGTCCGGACGCTGGCGTGGCCCATAGACCGAGAAGAAGCGCAGGATCGTCAGCGGCAAGCCGAAGTTGCGCGCGTAGGCCTGGCAGAGGTGCTCCGCGCTCAGCTTCGTCACCCCATAGGGCGAGACGGGCGCCACCGGCAGACCCTCGCCGCCGGTCGCGAACGCGCCGTAGACCGAGGATGTGGAGCCATGCACAAAATGCTGGACGCGCGCTTTCCGCGCCGCTTCGAGCAGGTTGTGCGTCGCCTCCAGATTACACGTCATGTAGAGGTTGAAATCGCTCCAACTGCGGACGAGGCCCGGCATCGCCGCGAGATGGACGATGGTGTCCACCTGCGTCACGAGGTCGCCGAGATCGGCGGAGCGCAGATCCAGTTCGTGGAAGGTGAAGCCCGGAGTTGCGCGCAAGCCCCGCAGGTTGTCCTCTTTGAAGTGGCGCGGGTAGTAGGGAATGAACGCATCCACCCCCACGACCTCATGCCCCTCTTGAAGCAGCCGCTCGGCAAGGTGGGAACCGATGAATCCCGCGGCCCCCGTCACCAGACATCGCATGCGCGCCTCCACTCGACGGCCCCCGGCCGCCGCCATAGACTGAACTGATCGCGATGATCGCCAACGAAACGGACACCGGACCTACCGCTTCGTCGCGCTGATGACATAGGCCTCGGAGAAGAACAGCGTCGGACGGCGCAGGAAGCCCGGCAGGCGCGTCGAAACCTTGCGACCCGTCTCGAAGAGCCACATGAAGGGGCGCTCCGCGAACGACGGCACCAGCGGATACTGGCACGTGCCGCGCGCGAAGACCGGCAGCCCGTAGATCGCCGGCACGACGCGGAAGTCCGTGCAGCCCGCCTCCGCAAGCGCGCGGCGCAGGGCGCTGGGGGAGATATAGTGCTGCCAGAAGTCGCTCGGCTCCGGCTGTGGCTGATGGCGGATCGCCCGCTTGACGCGCCCGAGCTGCCGGCGCACACCCGTCGTGAACCAGCGTTCGCGGCCGGTGCCACGATAGATCGACACGGGCGTTTTGGTGCAGATGACCACCTGGCCGCCCGGCGCGACATACGAGACGGCGCGCTTGAGCATCGGCTCCCAGCCGTTCACGTACTCCAGCACGCGGAAGCTGAAGATGCCGTCGAGCTTGCCGTCAGGCACATACTCATTGGCGTCCGAATGGACGAAGGTCACGTGGCCCGCGTCGCCGACATAGCGCCGCGCCTGCTCGATCATGTTCGCGGAGATGTCGAGCGCGACCACCTCACCCGCATGCGGCGCGACGACCTTGGTCCACGTGCCGGGACCGCAGCCAATCTCCAGATAGCGCCCCTTCGCGGAGGGCTTGAACTCCGCAAGCAGCGCCCGTTCCGTCTGTTCGTATTCGAGGCGCGTCAGCCGTGTCTTGAACCACCGAAGCTGCTGGTAATAGGAAGCCGCCTCGTCGTAGACACGCTGATTCCCAACGTTCGTCGTCTGCTTCATCCCCACATCCACCGACTGCATCATTCCCGGTTCCCCCTAGAGTTCGTTAGGTTCGCGCCTCGAAAGCGCTTTGAACGCGCTCCGGCCAGCCCGATCAGGACCGCGCCAGCCGGAGCGCCGGCCGACTAACTCAACGTGAAGTTCTGCGTCGCGTGCGAGAGCGATGTGGTCGTCACGCTGGCGCTCTGAGTCGTGTAGCCGCTCGCGGAGACCGTCACGGTGTACGCGCTCGAGCTACTGGACTCCAACAGCACATAGTGTCCGCCGGAGTCGGTCGTAACGGTCTGGTTGCCGTCCGTCACGCTCGCTCCCGCGACCGCCTGTCCACCCGTGTTGGTCACGGTGCCGAGGATGCTCGTCACGCCCTGCGTCACGAAGTTGTTCCAGTAGATGTTGCAGAAGGTGGAGCGCGTGCCGCCCACACCGGTCCGCAACGATCCCTGGCTGCCCCAGATCTGCCAGTTCGGTTCCGGCGTCCCGAACGCCCACACCTTCCCAAACGTCCAACTACCCACCGTCAGCAACTTCGAGTGGTACCACTGGCCCGTCGTGAACGCCGGCACGTTGACCTGGTTCATCATCCACCAGTTGCCGTTGTTGTTCACCCAGACCTGCAGCGTCGAGGTCGCGTAGTTGATCGCGAAGTCAATGAAATCGTTGCCGTTGACCACGCGACCGAGCAGACGTGGTCCGTGCTGGAAGGCGTCCTGCCCGAACTGCTGGACATTGAAGTCCGCGGAGACCTGCTGGTCGGCGTAGCTCGCGCCCATCCACTCGTCGCGGTCGGTCGCGGCGGTGAACGTGTCCACGAACGCCTGGTTCCCCGTGATGGTGACCACGGCGCCCGGATAGACCGAGGCGTCATCGAGCCAGGTGTTGCCGTCCGTCGAGGGATTCCAGCCGGACTGGTCAGGCTGCGTGTAGTTGTCCATCGAAGTGGCGCCCGGGATGCCGGCCAGCGCGACATTGGCCGTGGTCGTCGTGTTGTTGTTCACGAAGACACCCGCCGCGTCGTTCGCGTTATAGCCGCTGGATGTCACCACCACCCAATAGGTGCCCGCGTTCACATTCGCGAGCGTGTAGTTACCGTTGCTGTCCGTCGTGGTCGAGTAGCCAGACGGGCTGGTGGAGATCGCCGCGCCCGCGATCGGCTGATGTGTGGCGGCGTCCGTCACCGTGCCGGAGATCGTGCCAATGCCGCTGGGCGCCGTAGTCGGCGTCGGCGTATTGGTCGGCGTGTTGGTGGCCGTGGCCGTGGCGGTGGCGGTGGCCGTGGCCGTTGGTGTCGGCGTTGGTCCGCCTGGAGTGCTGGTCGCGGTCGGCGTCGCGGTCGGCGTCGGCGTCGGCGTCGGGCAGCGCTCACCCACGCACGGCGTCGGCGTCGGGCCGGTCGGCGTGTTGGTGGCCGTGGCCGTCGCGCTCGGCGTGTTGGTCGCCGTTGGTGTCGCGGTCGCGGTCGCCGTGGCCGTTGGTGTCGGCGTCGGGCCGGTCGGCGTGTTGGTCGCCGTGGCTGTGGCCGTGGCCGTGGGTCCAATCGGCGTATTCGTCGCCGTCGGGCTGATCGGCGTGTTCGTCGCCGTGGCCGTTGGTGTCGGCGTCAAATCCGTCACCAGCACGTTGTCGAACTCCGACTGCGCGTGCGTCTTGAAGCCGATGTTTCCGGCGCTGAAGCTCCTGTCCGTCACGGTCGAGAGCGTCGTGCCATTGATGCTCGCGCTGATCGTCGTGCCGGTCACCGTCAACGCCCAGTTGTACCAGGTGTTGATGCCGTAGCTGGTGAATCCACTGGCCAGCGTCGTGAAGTTGCCCGCCACCTTCTTGCCCAGGTACCAGGCGTCGCCATTCTTCACGAGCAGCGTATAGAAGTTGTTGATGTCCTGGCGCCGCGCGTCCAGCGAGACGAGGCCGCCGTAGTTGGTGCTGCCCACGCCCGGCTTGACGCTCGCCGAGACCGAGTAGTCGGTCCAGGCTGAGCTACCGGCGTAGATACCATAGAGCGGGCTGGTGCCTGTCTGCGCCTGCTTGAGCACCTGTGTGCCGTCGAGCGTCGTCGGCCAACTCGTCCCAACCTCGATGGTCCAGCCAACCGGCACGGAGCCAAGCTGGTCCGACTCGAAGTCATCGCTGTAGAGCGTGGTCCCTGGGCCGGTGGCGAAACCGGCGTGCACCGGCGTCGTGCTATTGCTGAGCAGCGGCACGAGCACAATCGCCAGCAGCGCCACCGTCACGCCGCTCCCCGCGAGCTTCCAGCCCGCGAAGTTGGCGAACCACTTGCGCCGCAGCGCGATCAGCAGCGCCAGCATCAGCAGCGAGAGGACGATGGCGAGCGGGGCGGCGATATCGCCGAAGCTTGAGGATGATGAGGACGCCGCCTTCTGCGCCGTCTTCGTCACAGTGAAATTGACGGGGCAGACACCCGCAATGTTAAAGGCTTTCGTATCGCCCGACGCGGCATAGATCACATAATGGCCGGTAGACACGGTTTCTTGCGCGGTGCTCTGCGGCGCGCTGCCGGTTCCCTCGTCGCCCACCAGATTGAAGGTAATGGTGCGGGGAATCGCGGTCGTCACCGTCCAGTTCCCATTGTCCCGCACCGTCGAGGTGGCCAGGGTGAACGGACGTAGCGTGCGCGCGGCGTCAACAAAGAAGATGCCGACCTGCTGACCCTTCGGCCAGTTCGCGCCACTGATAGTAATAGTCGAGCCGACCGCGGCGCTGGACGGCGACACACTGAATTGTGCGCCGCAGTTCGCCTTTGATGTCTGCGCCGGCGCGGCTCGGTGGCCGCCGGAGCCCGCGCCGATCACCAGCGCGGTGGTCAGCGCGATTGCGGCGAGCAGACCGCCAAAGACCGCCAGCCAGGCTCGGCGATTCAAACGTTTCATACAATACCCCGTCCCACAGCACGTCCGTGTACCACTTTGTCTACATCCAAACGTTCAACTTCGATAACGCCTGGGCAGAAATTACGCGCGTGGACTTCCCGTGAGATTACCTTCGCGCGTCGTCGTTGGCGCACGCTGGGACTGGAGCCGTGCGTCCACGGCCCGCGTGACACTTTCCGGACGAATCAGTGAAAGACCGCCGATGCCGACACATTCGGCGCGGTGGCACTGACTCAACTTGCCCCACACATGATACGGGCACCAGTAATCTTTCGCCGTCTGGTCGTCGCAGCCGCGCACAATCGTCATCGGCTCATCCGGCGCCGGCGCCGTCCACACCGGATTCTCATACCCGACCAGATTCACGACGGGCGTGTTCATGGCCAGCGCGATCTGCGAGGCCGCGCTATTCACGCAGACCAGCAGCCGCATCCGCCCAATCAGCGCCGCGAACCGCATGATGTTCGTGCGCCCCGTCAGATCAACGACCTTCGCGTCCCCCACCTTCATCCGCTCGATGATTGCTCGCGCCAGCTCGCCCTCATCCGCCGTGCCAGTGATCACGAGCCGCGCGTCCCGACTCGTCACCAGATCGTCGGCCAGGGTGGCCCATTGCTCCGCGCTCCACTGCTGGCAGGTCCAGTGTGAACCGGGGTGCAGGCCGATGACCTCTTCGTTCGCCCCGATGCCCTGCTCCGCCAGCAGCGCGCGTACCGCCTCCACATCCCCCTCGGCGGGTCGCAGCTCGAGTGAGCCGCCCATCCCCGTCACCCTCACCGCCTCGAGGACGCGCCGGTTCTCATCACGGAACGACGCGATCCCCGTGAACGGCTCGGCCACATGCGTCAACATCCGCGGCGTCGCCACGTCCGCGAACCCCGCCCGAATCGGCGCGCCCGTCAGCCAGGCCAGCCGCGACAGGAACCGCGAACGCGCGTGCAACACCAGGACCATATCGAAGCGTTTGTAGAAGCGCGGCGCGTACCGCGCCAACTTCACGAACTGTTCGAGCTTGCCCCGGCGCGTTCCCTTGTACTTGAAGTCCCGCATGACAACGACATCGTCAACGTAGGGGCTGGCCTCCATCATCTCGCGCACGTAGCCCACCGCCAGCACCGTAATGCGGGCCTGTGGATACGCCTCTTTCAGCGCCCGCATCGCTGGCAGCGACGGCAACACATCGGCGATATGTCCGTACGCCGTTACGAGAATGCGCCGGACCGTCTCCGCGTCTGGCTTGTCGCGCCCATCTCGCTCCGTCTTCACCACCCTCACGCCTTCCCGTTGTCATGCGCCGTGTCAGCTTCGCAGGGCATGCGCGCCCCGCCGATCCACCAGATCAGCGTAAGCATAACAGCGCGCATCCAAATGCTGGATAGCGATACGGTTGAGAGCGCATTGAGATGAGTGAGTGTAGATTGAGAAACCGCTGATTAGCCCATATGCGGCGTCGGCGACGAGACGCCATCGTAACCGGATCTCAATGCGTCCGCAATCAGTTCCCCCGTCTCAGGGGCGATACTAACATGAGCGCCAATGCGTCACAGCACACAGACGGCGCCATAAACTACAGAACGCCGGCTATCCGGCGATGGTCGGAGACAGTGCCCACATGGAGTCAGTTTCGATGGACGAGCGCGCGGATCACCGTCCCAACGTCTCCGTCATTATCTGCACGCGCGATCGCGGCGATGCGCTGCTACCGACAGTATACAGTATCCTTGCCGATGCGCCAATAGATAGTACAGTTGAACTGCTCGTGATAGATCAGAGCGACGGCGACTCCGTGCGTCAGGCGCTGGCGGTGATTGACGATGACCGCCTACACTACCACTATGAGCCGACTCGTGGCCTCTCCGCCGCCCGCAACGCCGGTCTGCGCGCCAGCGCCGGCGCGCTCGTGGCGTTCACCGACGACGACTGTGTGGTCGAACCGGGCTGGCTGGCCGCCATCGTCGCGGCGTTCGCGGCGCGTCCCGATGTCGGCGTCGTCTTCGGGCATGTCGCCTGCGCGGAGCATGACTCCACACAGGGCTACCTGCCCGGATTCCGCGCGAGCGAGGGGCTGCTCACGCGGCGGCGCATGCTGGCGGGCGCCGGCCACTGGGGCATGGGCGCGAACATGGCGCTGCGCCGCTCGGCCTGCGAGCGGATCGGTCCCTTCGATGAGCGCCTCGGAGCCGGGGCGGTGATGAAGTCGGCGGAGGATGTGGACTACGCGCTGCGCGCTCACCTGCGCGGAATCGGCGTCTACCATGCCGCCGGGGCCCGCGTCGTGCATCACGGCTTCCGCCCCTGGACGCAGGCCTCCGCGCTGATGCGTGGGGCATCCAGCGGCATCGGCGCGATGTACGCCAAACACGTGCGCGCCGGCCACGCCTTCGCGCTGGTCCTCTGGCTCAGCGACCTGCGCGGCCGCTCCTTCGATGTCGCTCGCAACGCCATCCTGCTGCGCCGCCCGCTCGGAGCCAACGCGCTGATCTATCAACTCTCGGGATTCTCACGTGGGTGGCGTATGCCCGTTGCGCGCGCCACCAACACGACCGGCCTGATATTTTCGTAGGAGACATGTCAGCATGAACACCCCTGACGAGCGGCGATCCTCCGGCGACAACGGCGGCGCATCCAGCGCCGCGCTGCCCTTCATCTCCGTCATCATCCCTGTCTGGAATCGCTGCGAGGATCTCAAAGACACCCTCCTACAGCTCCAGCGACAGACGTACGACAACTATGAGGTGATCGTCGTAGATAACGACTCGCCGGAGCC
>DATEGV010000257.1:0-4379 GCA_035279925.1 Ktedonobacterales bacterium
CAAGCACAACTGGCACACCGATAGTCACCAGGGGCTGGCCCGGAAACTGACGAGTCTCGGGGAAGCAGACGTTTCGGCGCATTGGGGTAAATTAGAGCAACTGCGAACGGGTGGCTGGTATACCTATCAGGCGAACCCAACACAGGTTCATGAGGCGCAGTCAGCATGGCAAGCGATCCGCGACTGGGCGACAACATAGAACATCGGAGCGAGCAAAACGACTCTCCTCTGCTTGATGAGGAGATGCAACTCATCTCCTGGCTGGATCCAGGGACTGCCGCATGTCTCCGGCGAGTCACCGCGAATGTGGCGCGGCAGGCGCCGCACGCCCTGGCGGTCATCCTCTTCGGTTCGGTAGCGCGCCATGAGGAGCGACCGCTCAGCGACCGCCATCCGAGCGATGTGGACGTCCTTGCGCTGTTCACGCCGGTCGAAGATCAGGACGCCATCACCTCTGAGCAGCACGCGGCACTGTCCTGGGCTGTGGTCTACGCATATGAGGCATTCCCGGACGCGATGCGCGACGTGCAGGTGCTCGGCGCGCTGACGCACTTCCAGCATTGGGATGAGTCATTCGTCGAGAACGTGGCGCGGGATGGCATCCTGCTCTGGGCGCGCGGACCGCTGCCCGCTGCCCTGCGTCCCGTCGAGGAGCGTCGTAGCCAGATAGCAGTTGGGTAATGCGGAGGAACTTAACCCTCCGACCTGGACGAACCTCACTCCCCTCCACTGCGCGCTGGCGCCGGCTCCGCGGAACCTCACCCCCTAACCCCCTCTCCCGCGAGGAGAGGGGGCGCCAGAAGCGCGCACAAGCACGAGAAGGGGAGCCAGAGGCGAGCGCGCATGCGCCTACCAAGCGCGTGGGTTCGACGGGCTGGCGTTATCCAGGGCGCGCAGATAGCGCCGCCAGCCAAAGACGATGAGACCGAGCGCCAGCAGGACCAATACGACGGCGAGCGCGATCCCAGGCGTGCCAAGCGGCAGGTGCGGCAGGTGGGCGACCAGGCTATTTGGATGCGCGCCATCACCAACCATCATGGGAGCCGTGCCGAAATGGGCGAGGCGAATCACGCCGCGCGATGAGACGCCGAGATCGTAGTTCACCGTGCTGTCCGGCGCGTCCAGCGTCAGGTAGGTCAGCCAACTGTCGGAACGCACCCAGCTCATGTTGCGGTCGGTCGAGAGGTCGTGATACAGGGTCGAGTTCATCTTCTCCTGATACGCCACCGTCAGCCCCGTCGAGCCAGGAACAGTGTCGGTGACGGCGGACTGGCCGATGTCGGCTTGCAGGTCGCTGGTGTGCAGCGGGATGTCGGTGAGGAAGAACAGGTCGGCCTGGACCTGCTGACCGTCGTTGGCGAGAACCTCCAGCGGCACCCAGATGCGCGGGGTATGCATGGTGATGAGCAGCGGCGTGCCGTCGCCGGAGTTCAGGTGTTGCGCCTGCGCCCGCGATGTGTCGTACTTCACGGCCATGAAGATCGGGCTGCCCTGCGCGTACGCGATCAGATGGGCGCGCACGTCGCCGTTGATCACAAAGCCGTTCTGCTGGCACCAGTCGAGCACCTGCTGACCGGAGCCTTTGAGCACGGTGATGTTGAGGGCGGCGATCTCGACCTGCTGGATCACCTGCGCGCTCGATGCGGCGGCGAATTTGACATTCCCATCCAGATGAACAGGATGCGTCTCGACGCCGAGGCGTTGAAAGGTCCAGGCGCCGCCTTCCTGGATGCTGTCGGGAACGGTCGGGAGCGGGACAATCCAGCCGAGTGAGGAGACGTCGCCCTCGTAGGAGAAGGCGGTCATGTAGTGTTCGATACCGGCGTGCCAGGAGATGAGGGTGCTGGCGCGCGAGAGCCGGATGGCGCCGTTCGGGGCGACGAGACCGCCGCAGGCCAGCGCGGGAGCCGCCTGGACGCCGATGACGCCGAGCGCGATGAGGAGGGGAGCCAGTTTCTTGAGCAGCGCGAACATGCTGGTGACTCGCTTTCCGCCGAGCCGGCGCGAACACGTCGCACCCACCCGCGCCGCCACCATGAGGAGTGGTGGACGCTGGGCGACGCCTGGCTCGGATCAACTGTCGTGGTGAATGTTTGCGCTTCCGGAAGTTCACAGAGGCAGACGCTGACGGTGCGGCGAAAGTTCCCATAGACGATGAATGGGGAGAACCTAACCCCCCAGCCTCTCCGCTTCGCTCTCGCGCCGGCTCCTGACCTCACCCCCCGGCCCCCTCTCCCGCAAGGAGAGGGGGACCCAGAAACGAGCGCCGTCGTGCTCCAACGGGGAAGGGAGAGCCAGAAGAAGAACGCCGGTACGCGGTTATGGAGCGATAGGGGAATCCTGAGCGGTGGGCATAGGGTCCGGTTCGCCACGGATAGCGGCGGCGAAGCGCGTGGTGAAGGCGTCAAGCGTGAAGCAGGTCTCCACGACGCGGCGACCATTGCGGCCAAGCTCGGCGGCGAGATCGGGGTGTGCCAGCAGATAGTGGATAGCGCGGCGCAGCTCGGCAGGATCGCCCGGCGCGACGTAGAGGCCAGTGGCGAGGCCGGCGACACTCGCCGCGACCGCAGGTTCATCTACGAAGCCGGGCCACCATGCTCGCTCGACCCTGCCCCGGCCACTGTTGCGTCGGTCGCGCACAACGTCCGTCTGGCCGCGTGTCGCGGTGACGATAACCGCTTTGCCCATCGCCATCGCTTCAAGGATGACGGTCACACCGGCCTGATTGTCAACGTCGCGCAGAGGCACGACGACGAAGCGCGCGGCGGCGTAGAGCTCGCGCAAGGGCAGGTAGGTATACCCGCCAACGGAGACGTTGGGAGGCAGCGCGGGCGACCCGGCGAAGGCGGCGTGATGGGACCAGGCGCTGGCGGCGGCGATCCGCAGGTGCACGTCGAGGTCGGTGACGGCGGCGACGAGCGTTTTGTAATCGCGAAACTCGAGGCCAACGGCGCATATCATGGGGGTCACGGGGCGGACCTCACCCCCTGGCCCCCTCTCCCGCAAGGAGAGGTGGAACTCGGTTCGCGCGGTCACGTCAGGGCGCCAGAACGTTTGGTCGGCGAAGTAGGGAAGGCGGCGCACGCGAGCGGCCGGCACATGGAGCGTGTTGATCGCCAGTTCGCGCTGCGCGGCGCTGTGGACAATCAAGGTGTCAATGTGACTGGCGGCGCCGAGGCGGAAGAGCGCCCGTTTCTTGGCGGGCGAAAGGTAGTGCGAGAGCATGACATGGCGCGGGGCGGTGGGCCGGGCGCGGCTCAGCTTCAGCAGCAGCGCCAGCGGGAGGCCGACGTTCTCGCCGTCAGTATAGATCGCGTCGTAGCGATGACGGCGACGGAACGCCTCGACGGCCAGGGCCACGGAGCGACCGGCGCGATGATGCAGGAACGCGCCCAGTCGCGAGCGGCGCGCGACGGCAGGCGTGAGCATATCGGCCGCCAGGGCGTCGCGCAGCATGTTGTAGTCGCGGCGGGGCTGCTCCGCGCCGGACTGGGCTTTGGGCGGGTCAGTGGAGATGACGAGCAGGACACGCGGCTCCGAGCGATGGGATGGCCTGCTGGCAGAGGACGCCATGGACTAGACGCTCTCTTTGCTCAGCAGGGTCAGATGGCCGCGACGCTCCGAGGCGGCGGAGGCGGCGACGGGCGCGCGCTGGAGCGCCTCACGCGCCAATATGGGCAGGTAGGCGAGCGGGGGATCGGGACGCAGCCCCAGCGTCACACGCAGGAGCGTCGTATCCGCGACGAACTGCTCGACTTCGGCTGAACGCGCCGGCACGATCCGCATGCCCACATCCGTGCCGACCGCCTCGCGCACGCGCTCCGCAAGCGTATGGATGGGTGTGCCCTGGCCCGTGCCGACGTTGAGCGTAACAAAGAAGCCCGCCTCGCCGGGTTCACGGACGAGTCCGGCGGCGGAGTAGATGGCTCGGGGCGCCAGCGCGGCCCGCACCAATGCGCTCACCACATCTTCCACCCAGATAAAGTCAATCACCTGCGCGCCGCCGTAGATCGTCATGTCCTGTCCCTGCGCCGCCGCGTCCACCCAGAGGGGGATCACACGCCCGCTGTCGCCAGGGCCGTACACGTTGGCGAGACGTAGCGTGACCACTTCGAGTCCGCCACGCGCGGCGGCCACGCGGCAGGTCATCTCACCGGCGACTTTACTGGCGCCATAGGCGTTCTTGGGCGCGAGCGCGCCTGACTCGGGAACGGGGAGGCTGGCGGGCTGGCCGTAGACCTCGCGCGAGGAGGTGAAGACGAGGCGGCGAGCGCCGGCGGCGAGGGCGGCCTGCGCGACGTTGTACGTGCCGACGACGTTGGAGGTGAACGCATAGTCGGGGTCCGCTTCGGCGCCCATCACGTTCGACTGACTGGCGA
>DATEGV010000258.1:0-7909 GCA_035279925.1 Ktedonobacterales bacterium
CAACTATACGATCACCGTGACCGGCACGGAGGGCAGCAAGACGCACTCAGCAACCGTAGCGGTGACAGTCACCGCCCCCGCGACCAACGACTTCTCGATCAGCGCGAGCCCGACGAGTCTCTCGATTCAGCAGGGCAGCAACGGGACGTCTACCATTAGCACCGCCGTCACCAGCGGCAGCGCCGGCACGGTCAACCTGACCACCAGCGTCTCGCCCAGCGGCCCAACGGCGAGCGTCAGCCCGACGTCGGTCACGGCCGGCGGCTCCTCCACATTGACCGTCAGCGTCGGCGCTTCGGTTGCCACGGGCACGTACACTGTGACCGTCACCGGAACCGAGGGCAGCGCGACGCATAACGCGACCGTCAGCGTCACGGTCACGACGTCCGGAGGCGGTGGCGGCATCGTCAACGGCGGCTTCGAGACGGGCACGTTCTCCGGCTGGACCACCGGCGGGCAGGCCACCTCGATCAGCGGCACGGCGCACACCGGCAGCCATTCCGGGCAGGCCGGCTCGACCTCGCCCACCAACGGCGATAGCACCATCGCGCAGACCTTCACCGTTCCCAGTGGCAGCGGCAGCCTGAGCTTCTGGTACAAGGTGGTTTGCCCGGACACGGTGACCTATGACTGGGCCACCGCGACCTTGAAGGACAACACCGCCAACACGACCACTACGCCGCTCGCCAAGACCTGCAACAACAACAACACGTGGGTGCAGGTGACGGCAAGCGTGACGGCTGGCCACTCTTACACGCTCACCCTGATCAGCCACGACGACAACTACACTGGTGACCCGACCTACACGCTCTTCGACGATGTGGCGCTGTCGGCCCCGGTCACGAACCCTGTTGTCAACGGCGGCTTCGAGACGGGCACGTTCTCCGGCTGGACCACCGGCGGGCAGGCCACCTCGATCAGCGGCACGGCGCACACCGGCAGCCATTCCGGGCAGGCCGGCTCGACCTCGCCCACCAACGGCGACAGCACCATCGCGCAGACCTTCACGATTCCGACCGGCGCGCACACGCTGACGTTCTGGTATAGGGTTGTCTGCCCGGACACGGTGACCTATGACTGGGCCACCGCGACCTTGAAGGACAACACCGCCAACACGACCAGCACGCCGCTCGCCAAGACCTGCAACAATGGCGTCTGGGTGCAGGTGACGGCAAGCGTGACGGCTGGCCACTCGTATACGCTGACCCTGATCAGCCATGACGACAACTATCCTGGTGATCCGACGTACACGCTCTTCGACGATGTCTCCGTCAGCTAGTCCTGACTGAACTTCGCGCAGAGCCTCGCAACGAGGGGGATGGTCTTTACGGGCCATCCCTTTCTATCTGCGCCCGACAACCGCGCGCCGGTGGTACAATATCCGCGCCATGCCAGACACCGACACACCGGGCCGCGCCGCCCGCCACAAACCGTCACCGCGCTCCCACGGCGCCAGCGGAGCCGCCGAGCTTGCGGCCGCCTCCCTGGACGCCTCCCACTCGCCCGCCACCCTCTGGGAGGGCGCGAACGCGAGTGAGCCGGACCTGCCGGACACCCAGCCGGAGAGCGCCATCCGCGACAGCCTCTATGACCTCATTCCGCTGGGCGCGCTCGAATTGGACCTGATCGCGACGCAGGCGTTCGGTCGCTTGCAGGGCGTGAAGCAGCTCGGCTTCTGCTATCGTGTCTGGCCGGGCGCGACGCATACGCGCTTCGAGCACAGCTTGGGTGTCTACTTCTTGATGTTGCGCGCGCTGCGGGCGGTCCGCGCGCAGTCACCCCGCCACGTCAGCGCCGACGCCGCTGATCTGCGCACCATGCTGGCGGCGGCCCTGCTCCACGACATCGGCCACTATCCGTTCTCGCACGCCATCGAGGAGCTCGGCTACCCCATCATTCCGCACGAGCAGGTGGGACGAGCCATCATCGAAGGCGATGAGGTCGCCGGCGCGCTCGGCCGGCATAGCGTGGACCCGCGCCGTGTCGCCGATCTGGTGGACCCGCCGAAAGATCGCCCCCTGCCGCCCAGCGACGCCCTGCTGATCCGCCTGCTCAGTGGTCCGCTGGACGTGGACAAGCTGGACTATCTGCCCCGCGACGCCCGCGCCTGCAATGTTCCCTACGGCGGCGTAGATGTCACCCGTCTGCTCGGCTCGCTCGCGGTCCTGGAGATCGAGGGCCAGCCGCGTCTTGGCGTCACCGACAAGGGGATAAGTCCACTCAACTCGCTGCTGCACGCCCGGCAGGAGATGTTCGACAACGTCTACTGGCATCACACCAACCGCGCCATGATGGCGATGCTGCTGCGTGCCGTGCAGGAGGCGCTGCTCGCCGGGGAGCTCACGCCCGCCGATCTGCCGGGCCACGACGATGGCTCACTGCTCGCGTTGCTGGCCGAGCCGCGTATGCCCCAGAGCACGCGCGACCTCGTCACCGCGCTGCGCCGCCGGCAGCCCTACAAAGTGCTGCTGGAGATCAGCGCGCGCGCCGGCAGAGTCTACAGCCAGCTCGACGCCCTGTTCTGGGACCAGGCGAAGCGCCGCCGCGTCGAGATCGCGCTGGCGGAGGCGTTGCGCGCGACGACCGACGCGCCCGTGACCGCGCACGACGTGCTGATTGACGTGCCCAAGCCCGAAAAGTGGGAGATGGATGTGCGCGTCCACTTCGCTCGCCCGCCCCTCGGCATGGCGCCGACGATGACCTGGACCGAGGCGACCGGCCAGCGCCCCAGCGACCTCGGCGTCTACGAGCAGCACCAGAGGCGCGTGCGTATCGTCGTGCGCGGCGCCCTGCGCGACGCGCTCGCGGACAAGGGCTACGCGCTGCTGGCCCTCATCCTGGAGCGCATTCCCTCGCTCTAACCGCGGCCACACCATCGTACACATTCGCCCTTGACAACCGGGCGCGGTGCGATTATTCTCATTCTATAGAATAGTCTAAGAAGCTGGAGTGATCCTGTGGCAACCTCGCGCGCGAATCTAATCGTGCATCCTGTACGCTTGCGTCTGCTTGTGGCGCTCGCGCGTCGCCAGCTCACCGCGCGCCAGTTAGGCGAGCTGCTGCCCGATGTTCCACCGGCAACGCTCTATCATCACCTCGGCAAGCTCACGCGCGGGGGACTGCTGCGCGTCGTCTCCGAGCGTCCGATACGCGGGGCCATCGAGAAGCTCTACGCCATCGCCGACGACAACGCCACGCTCAGCCCGGACGAAATGGCCCACGCCTCGCGCGAGGAACATCTGCGCTACTTCACCATCTTCGTCGCCACCCTGCTCAGCGACTTCGAGCGCTATCTCCCACGAGAGGGTCCGATTGATCTGCTTGCCGACGGCGTCGGCTATCGCGAGACGCCGTTCTATCTCAGCGATGACGAGTTGCTTCAGGCCGGGGCGGCGCTCAATCACGCGCTGCTCCCCTTCCTGAGTTATCAGCCGGCGCCCAACCGACGTCGCCGCATGTTCGCGACGATCGTTTTCCCAGACACTGAGCCGCCTACTGTTCCGCCGGAGGAATGACAGCGAGTGACGTATCCTGGCGCAGTACGGCGCCACAACGATTGTCGGAGGAAATCACATGATTGCACTCAGCAGTGCCGTCAACGCGAAGCTTTTGCTCGCGCTCTTGCCACTGGCGGTCATTGACCTGGGCATTGTTATCTACTGCGTCGTGGACCTCTTCAAACCTGAGCGGCGTGTGCGCGGTGGCAACAAGATCGTCTGGCTGCTCGCCATCCTGCTCATAAGCACTCTCGGCTGGGTCGCGTATCTGATCATTGGACGGGAGGATTGACGCCGTGGAGATCGCCGTTTCATGCCGTGGGCTAACCAAGCGCTACGGCGACGTGCTCGCCCTGGACGCGCTCACACTCGACGTGCCCACGGGTGCGATCTACGGCGTCCTTGGCCCGAATGGGGCCGGCAAGACGACGCTGCTGCGCCTGCTGACCGGCCTCGCCCGGCCCACCAGCGGCGAGGCGACCGTCGCGGGACTAAGCGTCAGCGCGCAGGCGGCCACCATGCATCAGCGCATCAGTTTTCTCGACCAGTCGCCGCAATACTATTCGTGGATGAGCGGGCACGAGCTGGTCACGTTCGTCGGCGAGCTTTTCGGACTGCGTGGTGCGGAGCTGTGCACCCGCGTGGACGAGGTTCTGGCGCTCACAGGACTCTCCGATGTGGCGCGGCGACGGATCGGAGGCTACTCCGGCGGCATGCGACAGCGCCTCGGCCTCGCGCAGGCGCTTGTCAACCGTCCTGACGTGCTCTTCCTCGACGAGCCAGCCAGCGCGCTTGATCCTGCCGGCCGGCATGAGATCCTGACCACCATCGCGGGCTTGCGTGGCGTCGCGACGGTCTGTATGTCCACGCATATCCTGGCCGATGTCGAGCGCGTCTGCGATACGGTGGCCATTCTGAACGAGGGTCGTCTCATCGTCTCAGCGTCCGTCGCAGACCTGCAGGCGCGATATGCCCAGCCGGCCTTCGAGCTGGAGCTTGAGGCAGGTCAGGCCGACGCGGCGGAGCAACTCGTCGTCGACGTGCGCGCGCAGCCGTGGACAGACGAGGTTGTGCGCCAGGGAGACCTAGTGCGTGTCCTCGCGGTGGACACGGCAGCAGCTGGGCGGGAGCTACTCCCGCTTGTGACGGCGCGCGGCGTCCAGTTGCGGCGCTTCGAGCGCGTCCGGCCGGATATTGAAGACATCTTTCTTCGCCTCACCGTGGCCCCAGCCGCATCGATTCCTGAGAAAGCGCAGGCATCCTGAATGGATGGTTTCCCGATCTTCCTGCGCAAAGAGCTGCGGGAGAGCCTGCGCACGAATCGTCTGCTTGTCGCGGTGGTGATCTTCGCCATCCTGGGAATCATCTCGCCGCTCAGTGCGAAGTACACGCCAGAGCTGCTTAACGCGCTTGGCACGAACGGCGGCGGCGTCACAATCATTCTTCCGCCGCCGACCGTGAAGGATTCCATCACGCAGTTCATCAAGAACGTGGCCGGCACGGGTATCTTCATTGCCATTCTGCTGCCGATGGGCCTCGTCGCCCGCGAAAAGGAGCGTGGGACCGCCGCCTTCGCGCTCACGAAACCACTCTCGCGTTTGGCGTTCCTCACGGCGAAGCTCGCGTCACTGGGGATCACGCTGACTGTAGGCGTCGCGATCGGTGCGCTGGCAACGTACTGGTATACCGCGCTTCTCTTCACGCCCGTCGCATTTGGCGGCTTCTTTGCCGCGTCGCTGCTGGTGCTGCTCTCCTTGCTGGTCTACGCGTCGTTCACCTTCCTCGGGAGCACACTGATGAGCGCGCAGCTTCCGGCGGCAGGCATCGGATTCGCGGGCTGGATCATCGTCTCGGTTCTCGGCATCTTCCCTGGCGTCCAGCAATACACTCCCGCGGGCCTGCTCGATCCCGCATCGAAGTTGGCGCTTGGCCTCACCCCGCAACATCTGTGGGTTTCGGTGTCCGCCAGCATCGCACTCATCGTTGTGGCGCTGCTGCTCGCGGTCCTCAGTTTTCGTAGACAGGAACTCGTCACCAATGCGTAACGATGGTGGAGGAAACCATATGCCCACGCATCACTCAGCGCCCAGCATCCCGCTTCCGCTGCCTCTTGTGCTGCTGACGGCGGCTATCCTCATCGTCATTGATCTGCGGGTGGCCATGTACTTTCTCAACGACCTCTACAAGCCTGATCGTCGCGTTGCGGGCGGCAACAAAGATGTCTGGGCGGCCATCATCGTCCTCGGTAGTATCCTCGGGATGATGGCCTATCTTCTCGTTGGCCGGGAGAACTAGCGTATTTCCGTCACCGGAGTTGATGATGTCCATGTGGTTGTAACAGGAGGCGCATCGTGACCGAGCAAGACATGTTTGGCGACAGTGCGGACATCAGTTGGCCGCTAGACACGACGACCGTTGACGCCACGTTGGTCCGGCCGGTCGGACCCGGACCGTTTCCCGCTGTGGTGATGGTTGCGGGCAGCGGCCCCACCGACCGCGACTGGAATTCGCCGCTCCTGCCGGGAACCAACGGCAGCGCTCGTCTGATCGCGGCGGCCTTGGCGCAGGCTGGTTTCGTGTCCCTGCGCTATGACAAGCGGGTTGTGGGTCCGCACGCCCGGGAGAACATCCAGGTCCTTACCGGCAAGCTCAGCATGCAAAGCCATCTCGATGAACTCGCTTCCGCCGTCCATACCCTCGCGAGCCAGACGTATGTCAAGGGCGACCGCATCTTCGCGCTCGGCAACAGTGAAGGGACTCTGCACGTCCTGAACTACCAGGCGCGCAATCCCGCGATTCCGCTTGCCGGTCTCGTGCTGCTCGCCCCACCGGGACGGCCCGTCGGCGTGGTGGCGCGCTCCCAGTTGGCGGCGCAGGCCGCCGGTGTCCCGAATGGAGAAGCGTTGCTGGCGCTCTACGACGCGGCCATTGCGCGTTTCCTGGCGGGTGAGCCGATTGTCCCAGATCCGGCGCTGCCACCAGGAGTCCAGATGCTACTCCAGAGCCTGGAAACGCCTGCCAACCTGCCCTTTGCCCGGGAACTCTGGATGGCCGACGCGGCTCCTCTGCTCAGGCAGGTGGACGTCCCGACACTTGTCCTCATCGGCAAGAAGGATATCCAGGTGGACTGGCAGGCCGATGGCGAGCCACTGCAACGCGCCGCTACGGGACGTGCGAACGCGACCTTCCTCTTTCCCGAGAACGCCAATCATGTGCTCAAAGAGGAGTTACGGCCCCGGTCGGAGTTGGTTCCGGTGGCGATAGCAGAGAGTTACAACGGTCCAGATACTCGCCTGGATCCTCAAGCTATGGCGAGCATTCTGGAGTGGCTGGCCGCTCACGTCTGATCACGACATTACAAACTCGACGTCGGGTCCACATCCAGCGACCAGCCGTGCGGCAGATCGTCCGCGCTCAGGGCGCGCAGGACCGGGCGCGGATCGGGCGAGCGCACCAACACCTGCCAGCGATAGCGCCCGCGCAGCCGCTCCATGAACGCCGGGGCCGGCCCCACGATATCCGTGTCCGCCAGCGCCTGCTCCTGGATCACGCGCTCCAGTCGCTCGGCCAGTACCGTCGCCTCGATCTGCGCCGTATAGCGGCTGCCGTGCTCATAGGTCAATTTCACGAAGCGGCGAAACGGCGGGTAGCCGTAGCGCTCACGCGCGGACTCCTCGGCGGCGAAGAAGCCAGCGTAGTCGTGCCGCGCCGCCGCCTGGATGCAGAAGTGGTCGGGATTGAAGGTCTGCACGAGCACCTGCCCCGGCTGGGCGCCACGGCCTGCCCGTCCCGCCACCTGAGTTAGCAGTTGGAACGCGCGCTCCGGGGCGCGAAAGTCCGGCAGGAGCAGCGCCACGTCGGCCGAGACGACCCCCACCAACGTCACCCCCGGCAGATCAAGCCCCTTCGCGATCATCTGCGTTCCCACCAGCACATCGGCTCCCCGCCCTGAGAACGCGCGCAACAGGTCCTCATGCGCCTGCCGCGTGCGCGCCGTGTCGCGGTCCCAACGCAACACCCGCGCCGCCGGGAACTGCCGCTTCACCGCCGCCTCCACGCGCTCCGTACCGATGCCGAAGTAGCGGATACTCGCGCTCGCGCAGATGGGGCAGGCGCGCGGAGCCTGTTCGCGCCGTCCGCAGTAGTGGCAGATGAGCCGGTGTTCCGCGCCGTGATAGGTCATCGCGATGTCGCAATGCCCGCAGACCGCCATGTACCCGCATTCCCGGCACACGACGCCCCGCGCCATCCCACGCCGATTGAGAAACAGGATCGCCTGCTCGCCGCGCGCCAGCGTGTCATGCAGCGCCGCCAGCAACTGCTCGCTGAGAATACTCGTGTTGCCACTTCGGAGCTCCGCGCGCAGATCAATCACTGTGACGGGGGGTAGCCCGGTGGCGATCAATTGCTCG